>JBDTCP010000092.1:0-14045 GCA_039923555.1 Nitrobacter sp. | reverse complement strand
AAGGCCAACAGCACCGTCGATATCGGAATGTTCGATTTTGCGGTCCGTGAGATTCTCAACAAGAGCGTGCCGCGCCGCATGGCCGTCTTGCACCCGCTCAAAATCGTGATCGAGAACTATCCGGAAGGCCATAGCGAAGAGCTTGAAGCGGTGAACCACCCCGATGACCCCTCGCAGGGCACGCGACGCATCCGGTTCGGGCGCGAGCTCTATATCGAGCAGGATGATTTCATGGAGAATCCGCCGAAGAAGTTCTTTCGCCTCTCGCCGGGCAATGAAGTGCGGCTGCGTTATGCCTATTTCGTCACGTGCCGGGATATCGTCAAGAATGCGGCGGGCGAAGTGGTCGAACTCCGCTGCACCTACGATCCCGCGACCAAAGGCGGCAATGCGCCCGATGGCCGCAAGGTGAAAGCCACGATGCATTGGGTGAGCGCATCCGATGCCGTGCCGGCCGAGGTGCGGCTCTACAGTCACCTGTTCGCAACGGCGCAGCCCGACGCCGCCAACTTTGCAGCCGAACTCAATCCGCAATCGCTTGAAACTCTGTCCGGCTGCATGATCGAGCCCGCGCTTGCCGGTGATAATGCCGAAGGCGCGGTTCAATTTGAACGGCAGGGTTATTTCTGTCGCGATCGGGATTCATCGCCGGGCAAGTTCGTCTTCAATCGGACGGTCGGTCTGCGCGATACCTGGGCCAAGATCGCCGCAGCCGGCTCCTGATTTCTCCGGTATTCCGTATCCGTTCCACTGTTCGCCGTGCATCCTCTTCCGCTAGCATCGCGGCGAGGGCGCGAGGGGTGGCCGGATGCCGGAGCGGGGCAGGGCTCGGGATCGGACGGGGGGTTATGCGGGAACGTGGCCGCCGCGCGAAACTGCCCTTGCGAGCCCCTCGCGATCTCCTTCTGGAATCTGGCCGGCACTCGTTGCACGGCTGCAAGCCTGGGCGCGTGCGGAGGCGGGCGCCGGACGATTGTTGCCTTGGGTGCCGGTGGCGTTTGGCGCCGGCATTGCGATCTATTTTTCAGCCGATCACGAGCCGATAGCCTGGGTTGTTGCAGCAACTGCGGGGGTGCTTTGCGCCGCGGCGCTGTTGCTGCGCCGGCATCGGCTGTTTCCGGCTGCGGTCATGGTCGCGGCGATGGCTGCGGGCTTTGCCGTCGCCACAGTGAAAACGGCGCGCATCGCGCATGTTGTCCTGACCCGGCCGATGTATTCGCCTTTGCTCCGGGGGTTCGTCGAAACACGCGAAGTGCGTGAGCGTACCGACCGCTTTGTTTTGCGTGTCGTCCGGATGGACGATCCGGGGCGGCACATCAAACTGGATCGGGTGCGACTTTCGGTCAAGAAGGGCACTGCGCCTGATGTCGGCAGCTTCGTGGAATTGAAGGCGCGATTGCAGCCACCGCTCGCACCGATGCGGCCCGGAAGCTACGATTTCGCGCGCGACATGTATTTCCAGGGCATCGGTGCTTCCGGCTTCGCCATGGGCTCGATCAAAATCCTGGACCCGCCTCTCAGCGGTGGGATTGCCCTGCGCTATGCCGCGCTGATGCAGGAGCTTCGCGACGCCATCGACGCCCGCATACGCCTTGTTCTCAGCGGCGATTCCCGCGCGATCGCGACGGCGCTTCTGACGGGACGTCGCGATGCCATCACGACACCCGTCAACGACGCGATGTTCATTTCCGGGCTGGGCCATGTGCTTTCGATTTCCGGCTATCACATGGCGGTCGTCGCCGGTGTCGTGTTCTTCGCCGTGCGCGCTTTGCTGGCGCTGATTCCAATGCTGACGGTAACGTTTCCGATCAAGAAATGGTCCGCGGCGGCGGCGCTCGCAGCCGCGGCGTTCTATCTCCTGCTGTCTGGTGCCGAGGTCGCGACTCAACGGTCGTTTTTCATGACGGCAGTGGTGCTGATCGCGATCATGGTCGATCGCCGCGCCATCACGTTTCGAACACTTGCGGTCGCGGCAATGATCGTGCTCGCGATTGCGCCGGAGGCATTGGTGCATCCGAGTTTTCAGATGTCTTTCGCGGCGACGCTCGGGCTGGTGGCGCTGGTCCAGATCGGCATGCCGAAATTGTTCGCATCGCCCGATCACTCGCCGACGGCGCGAGCCGCGTTGTGGGGCGGCCGGGAAATCGTCACGCTGGCGCTGGCGTCGTTCGTCGCCGGACTCGCAACGACGCCCTACGCCGCGTTTCATTTTCATCGCGTGACACCGTACGGCGTGGTCGCAAATCTGCTCGCAATGCCGGTAGTTTCAGTGCTGGTGATGCCGGCCGGGCTTTTGGGACTAGCTGCGATGCCGTTCGGTTTCGACGGCGTGTTTTGGCGGCTGATGGATATCGGCATCGAATGGATGATCGTGGTCACGCAATGGGTGGCGGCGCTGCCCGGTGCGATCGGCCGCATGGCGGCGTTCGGGATCGGGCCACTGATCGCGGCGACCGCAGGCATCATCCTGCTTGGGCTACTGAGAACCCCGTTGCGCTGGAGCGGCGCGGCCATCATCGGAATCGCGATCGTTTGGTCGCTGGCGGTGAAACAGCCCGATATTCTGGTCTCCGCCGACGGCCATAATGTCGGCGTGCGGGGCGGGGATGGCCGGCTGCACCTCATCCGAACCGCAAAGGACAGTTTCATGGTCAAGGAGTGGTTGGCTGCGGACGCCGACGGACGTCAGCCAACCGATCCTACCCTTGCGAAAGGCGTCTCATGCGACGACGCGGGCTGCGTGGTTGAGATGACCGGAGGCGGAGTTGTCGCGCTGGCGCAGCACCCGGAGGCCTTGGAGGATGACTGCGCGCGGGCAGAGGTGGTCGTGACGCCGTGGCAAGCTCCGGAGGGGTGTCTTGCGCAGGTGATCGATCAGGACAGGCTGCGGCGGGAAGGCGCCTTGGCGCTGCGGCGAAGTCAGGCCGGCGCAAAATACAATTTTGTCGTCAATGCCATCAGGCCCCAAGGTGTCGACCGGCCCTGGTCGCCCGCGGTCGGCGATGAAAAGCCGGCGCATATCACCACCCGACCGAAGCCGGTGCGCCCGGTCGACGCTACGCCCGCGGCCGCCGATCTCCAGCCCGGCGATTGAATGTTCGGGGGGCAAGGGGAGGGGGTCAGTACTTACGGTAGATGCCGATCAGCTTGCCCTGGATCTGGACGCGGTTGGGCGGAAGGATGCGCACCTCATAAGAGGCGTTCGCGGGCTCCAGCGCAATCGAGGCACCGCGTCGGCGGAAGCGCTTCAGGGTTGCTTCCTCCTCGTCGATCAAGGCCACGACGATGTCGCCGGTTTCCGCGGTTTCGTTGCGCTGGATCAGTGCCATGTCGCCGTCGAGGATTCCAGCCTCGACCATCGAGTCGCCGCGTACCTCAAGCGCGTAATGCTCGCCCGAGCCGAGCATGTCGGGCGGCACGCTGATGGTGTGACTGCGGGTCTGCAACGCCTCGATCGGTGTGCCGGCCGCGATGCGGCCCATCACCGGAACTGCGACCGGACGCTCTGCATCGTCGACGACACCGCCGCCGCTGCCCGGGCGAACCTTGCCGAGATTGCCCTCGATGACGCTCGGCGTGAAACCGCGCCGGCCGCCGCCACCGCCGCCAGACGCCGCAATCTCGGGAAGTTTGATGACCTCGATGGCGCGGGCGCGATTAGGCAGCCGGCGGATGAAGCCGCGCTCTTCCAGCGCGGTAATCAGGCGATGGATGCCGGACTTCGACCGCAGATCGAGCGCATCCTTCATTTCATCGAACGAGGGTGGCACGCCGGCCTCCTTCAGCCGTTCGTTGATAAATCGCAGGAGTTCATACTGTTTGCGCGTGAGCATCTCGACCAATTCCCGATTGATGGCGCCTGCCGTTCGATCCCAGGACGTCGGGCTTGTTGCCTTCCGTCCAGTGGCACGAATATTCGAAACAAATCATGAACGGACACTATATGTTCCATATGTGTTCCGCAACCATTTAATTTAACGTCAACAAGGCGAGGATTTACGACAGCGACAACTTAAGGATGGCGCAGGGCTCACCCTTGCTTGCGGCAGGCGCAAACGGCGGGCGGATCACAAGTGCCTCCGCCGCAGCAAGATTCCCCAGCAGCGAACTGTCCTGATGACCGACCGGTGTTGCGATCGGCAGCCCGTCGCCCGAGGGTGCGAGCCGGGCGCGCAGATAGTCCTGCCGGGCGTTATTGTCGGCGACATCGTGTCCGAGCACCGCCCGTTCAACGCGATGGTCGATGTCCTCGCGCCCCGACAACGCGCGAATCAACGGCACCATGAACAGGAATGCGCAGATGTAGGACGAGACGGGATTGCCGGGGAGGCCGATCACGCGCATTGCACCAAGGCGCCCGTACATCATCGGCTTGCCAGGCCGCAGGGCGATCCGCCAAAACGCCATCTCCACGCCTTCGGCCTCCAGCGCGCGCTTGACGAAGTCGTGGTCGCCGACCGACGCACCACCGGTGGTGACGAGAATGTCGGCCCCGCTGTCGCGGGCACGGCGGATTGCGGCTGTCGTCGCTTCCATGGTGTCGGCGGCGACACCGAGGTCGATCGCCTCGGCGCCTTCGTTCCGGGCGAGAGCACGAAGCGCGTAGCCGTTGGACAGGATGATCTGGCCTGGACCGGGCGTCGTGCCCGGCAATACCAGTTCGTCGCCGGTGGCGAGCACGGCAATTTTCGGGCGGCGATGCAGCGGCAGGTCCGGATAGTTCATGCCGGCAGCGAGGGACAGATGGCGGTCGGTGAGAAGGCTGCGGGCGCGCAACAGGATGTCGCCTTCGCGAAAATCGACGCCGGCAGGACGTATGTTTTTTCCGGCGGCGGTTGTTTCCTTGACGATGACGTGGTCGCCGTCGCGCTCGGTGTCTTCCTGGATCACGACGGTGTCAGCGCTATCCGGCACCACGCCACCGGTAAAAATCCGCAGCGCTTCGCCGCTGTGCAGCGGGCGCTCGAACGGTCGTCCGGCGGCGATCTCACCGATCACATGGAGCCGGGCCGGTACCGTCCCGACGTCAACCGCGCGCACGGCGTAGCCATCCATTGCCGACATCGCGGCCGGCGGCTGGGTTCTGCGCGAGGGGAGATCGCGCGCGAGCACCCGACGATGCGCGGCGTCGAGACCAACCGTTTCTTCCGACAACGGTTCGGCTCCGGCGAGAACGGCCGCAAGAGCGTCGGCAACTGGCATCAGGCCCATGGCCATGCTCCTCGATTTTTCATTGACCGCGATCACGCGACTGACGTGAACCGCAGAAACTGCAGTCGCGGCGGCTTCGGCATTCTCTCAGATCGCCGCTTCGCGGGCACGCCAGTTCATCTACAGAACTTAAGGTCCGCAGACAACGGCACCGCGAGCCTGATTCCGGGTTCGAATCAAGAGGCCGTCAAGACATGCAAGCTCGGGGCAAGGGAACTGTCGCGGGGTCGAACCGGTTATCCTTGGGCGGCGCCCGCCGCCAGTCAATACCGGACAATTGTCACGATGATTGTGGGAAGCGGGGCACAAGTCGGAGGAGGCACCTATGAAAGGGAAATGGCGACGCGAATCGATCCTCGATATCTACAATCTCGTGCTGGCTCTGGTCCTGTTTGTATCGCCATGGTTTCTGGTGCGGGCCACGACGGCGGCGGACCTCGATCTATGGGCGACCAGCGCGGCGATCGGCGTGATTTCGGTGGCAGCGTTGCTGGCGTTCGCCTGGTGGGAAGAATGGATCATCCTGCTGCTCGGCCTCTGGCTGATCGCCTCGCCGTGGCTTCTAGGGTTCGCCCATACCCGGGCCATGCACTTCGGCATCGCCATCGGCGTCGTGGTGGCGTTCATGGCGGCGCTGGAGATTTGGCTGGTCTACGACAAGGAAGACGAAGCCGGCACTCCCGCACCGCGCGAGGATGACCGGCCGCTATTTCACTGACAGAGAGTCCGTCACGAGGTAGTGGCCGGATTTGCCGCCCTTCTTCTCGACGAGATGAATGCCTTCGATCCGCACGCCGCGTTCGACGGCCTTGATCATGTCGTAGATGGTCAGGCAGGCGACGGAGACCGCGGTAAGGGCTTCCATCTCCACGCCGGTCGGGCCAGAGACCTTGACGCTGGCGCGCACGCGGCAGCCGGGAATCTTCTTGTCGGTTTCGATGTCGAGCGTGACCTTTGACAGCGCCAGCGGATGACAGAGCGGAATCAGGTCCGACGTTCGCTTGGCCGCCATGATGCCGGCAATGCGCGCGGTGCCGAGCACGTCGCCCTTCTTTGCGTTGCCGCTCTCGATCATGGCGAGCGTGGTCCTGGTCATGATGACCTGACCTTCAGCGACAGCGACGCGCTCGGTCGCGGGCTTTGTCGAGACGTCGACCATGCGCGCCTCGCCTTTGGCATCGATGTGGGTGAGGGCGGCTTTGTCTTTCACGGCGGTCTTGTTTTTCTTGTCTGCCATATCAATCAAATCCTTGGCTGGTTTCTACCCTCTCCCGTGCGGGAGAAGGTAGATCGAACGCGCGAAGCGCGTTCGAGACGGGTGAGGGGGGACGTTGCCCCGCGATACCCCTCATCCGACGCGGACTTCGTCCGCGCCACCTTCTCCCACAAGGGGAGAAGGAAGCAAGACGAAGGCTACGCATGCTTGAGCAGCGCACAGGTGGCGGCGGTGACATCGGGTTGACGCATCAGGCTTTCGCCGACGAGGAAGGTGGAGATTCCCACCCGTCCAAGCCGCGCGAGGTCGGCTGGCGCGAAGATGCCGCTTTCGCCCACCATCAGGCGGTCCTTCGGAATGTGCGGCGCCAGCGCTTCGCTGGTCGCAAGCGTCGTTTCAAAAGTGCGGAGGTTACGGTTGTTGACGCCGATCATCGGCGAACGGAGCTTGAGCGCGCGATCCAGTTCCTCGCGATTATGGATTTCTAGCAGCACGTCCATGCCGAGATCGAGCGCAGCCGCCTCGATGTCATCAGCCGCGGCATCGTCGAGCGCAGCCATGATGATCAGGATGCAGTCGGCCCCATGTGCGCGCGCTTCGACCACCTGATAGGTGTCGAACATGAAATCCTTGCGCAGCACCGGCAACGCCGTGGCGGCGCGAGCCGCGACCATGAAATCGAGGTGGCCCTGAAAGGAGGGCGTATCAGTGAGAACAGAGAGGCAAGCCGCGCCTCCGGCTTCATAGGCGCGGGCCAGCACCGGCGGATCGAAGTCGGCGCGGATCAGGCCCTTCGAGGGCGAGGCCTTCTTGACCTCGGCGATCAGCGCATAGTCGCCGCAAGCGAGTTTTGCACGGATGGCACGGACGAAGCCGCGCGGCGGAGATGCAGCCCTGGCGGCGGCCATGATCTCGCTGACGGAGCGCGCACGCTTGGCGCTCGCGATCTCCTCGCGCTTGTAGGCTTCGATCTTGGTCAGGATGTCGGCCACGCCACTGTCCTCAACCATTGGAAACCGCAATCAGCCGCTTCAGCTTGTCCATTGCCGCGCCGCTGTCGAGTGATTTCGCGCCGAGCACGGCGCCGTCCTTCAAATTCTTCGCCTTGCCTGCGACGATCAAGGCCGCCGCCGCGTTCAGTAGCGCGACATCGCGGAAGGCTCCAGGCTTGCCTTCGAGCACCCCGCGCAGGGATGCTGCGTTCGCCTCGGCGTCCCCGCCTTTCAACGCATCGCCATCGGCGCACGGCAGTCCGGCGTCATCCGGCGTGACCTCGAAGGAACGGATATTGCCGTTCTCGAGCGCAGCCACAAATGTCGGGCCGGCGAGGGTGATCTCATCGAGACCGTCGGAGCCGTGTACGACCCACACCGAGTCCGAACCGAGGTTCTTCAGCACCTGCGCCAGCGGCTGCACCCATTGCCGCGAAAACACGCCGACCATCTGCCGCTTGACACCGGCGGGATTGGACAGCGGGCCCAGCAGATTGAAGATGGTGCGGGTCGCGAGTTCGACGCGAGTCGGGCCGACGTTCTTCATCGCGGGATGATGCGATGGTGCAAACATGAAGCCGATGCCGGCCTCGTTGATGCAGCGGCCGACCCGTTCAGGTGTGAGGTCGATCTTGATACCAAGCGCCGCGAGGCAATCGGCGGCGCCGGATTTCGAGGACAACGCGCGGTTGCCGTGCTTGGCGACGGGGACGCCCGCGCCTGCGACGATAAACGAAGCGCAGGTCGAGACGTTCACAGAGCCTGAGCCGTCGCCGCCGGTGCCGACGACATCGACGGCATCCGCCGGTGCCTTGACCCGCAGCATCTTGGAGCGCATCGCCGCGACCGCGCCGGTGATCTCATCGACGGTTTCGCCGCGCACGCGCAACGCCATCAAAAGCCCGCCCATCTGCGACGGCGTTGCCTCGCCGGACATCATGCTGTTGAACGCGGAGGACGCTTCCTCGCGCGTCAGGGTTGCTCCGGTAGCGACTTTTCCGATCAGGGCCTTGAGATCGTCCATCAGATGCCTTCGGAAAAATGGTGGGGACGTCCTCGGTCCCGTCAGTTGTTGCTGTTGGCGCCGATGACCTGCGCCACCGACGCCTGATTGACCGTGGTGCCGATCTCGGTTTCGAGCTTGGCAATGTATTGACCGACATCCTCGTCCGACAGGCTGCGCTGGATGCTGTCCTTCAGCTTCTTCATCTCATCGGAAGCGAGATCGAGCGGCGGTGCCTTCACGTCGGTGACCCGAAAAACAACCCATTCGTCGGTGCCAGCGCCCGGCGCCTGTCCAGCACCATCCTTTGCGGTGCGGAATACCGCGGCGATCACGGCGGCGGGTAGGCCGGTCACGGTGGCGTCGCGCTTGAAGGGGCTCGCGCTTTCGACCTTGGTGCCGAGGCCGGTCGCCTCGTCTGCAAGCTTGCCGCCCTGGCCGAGCTTTTGAACCATATCCGTTGCCTTGGCCATCAGCCGGCTGGTGATCTGGTCATTGCGCCAGCGCGCCTCGACCTTGTCCTTGACCTCGTCGAGGGTGCGGTCGCGCGAGGGCGTGGTGCCAAGCACGTCGAACCAGATGAAACCGTTGTTGCCGAGTTGCAGCGCCTCGTTGTCGACGCCGACGTCGCTGGCGAACGCCTGCGCGATCAGGTCGACGCCCGGCGGAATCCCTGTCACGGGTTTGCCGTCCGGTGTGCGCCCGGAGCGGTCGACGGCATCGACGGTGACTGCGGTCAGGCCGAGCTTTTTTGCGGCTTCGACCACGCTCGCGCCACCCCCACGCTCGTCCTCCATCTTGTTGTGGAGGTCGTTGACGGAGGCGCGCGCGCGATCGACCGCGATGTCGTGCTTGAGCCGGGCCGCGACGCTGTCGTAGGTCGGCTGGTTGCCCGGCTCGATCTTGCCGATCTTGACGAGCACGACGCCGAACTTTCCCTGGATCGGCTGGCTGACGTCGCCGGTCTTCAGTGAGAAGGCGGCGTTGGCGATGGCGGGGTCGATGATTTCGGATTTGGAGATGGTGCCGAGGTCGAGGTCGGAGGGGCTAAGTCCACGCTCCTTCGCAAGGTCGTCAAAGGAGGTGCCGTTGTCGATTTTGCTCCGCGCGGCCTGGGCCTCGGTGCCGTTGGGGAACATGATCTGCTGGAGCTGCCGCCTTTCGGGCGTGGACAGCTTGTCCTTGCGCTCCTCATAGGCCTTTTTGGCCTCATCGTCGGACACCACCGTCCATTTCGCGATCTCTTCGGGCGTCATCACGACGAACGCGATTTTGCGGAATTCGGGCGCGCGAAACTGGACCTTGTGGGCGTCAAAATAGCTCGCCAGTTGTTCCGGCGACGGAGGATCGATGGTTCCGGCCTGGGCTGCGCCGAGTTTGACATAGTCGATGGTGCGCTGCTCGTTCTGGAAATGGTTCAGCGCCTCGAGGAGCGTTTTCGAAGGTTCAACTCCAGCCGTCACCGTGCCGGCGATCTGCCGGCGCAGCGCCACATGCCGCTGCTCGGCGATATAGCGCTGCTCGGTGAACCCGATCTGGCGGATCACACCGGCGAAGCGCGCCGGATCGAAGGCACCGTTGGCGCCCTTGAAGCTGGGATCGCTCATGATCTGGCGCTTAACCTCGTCATCGGACTCATTGAGGCCCTTGCGCCGGGCGTCCTCGTCGAGCGCCGCCTCCGCGATCACCTGCTGCAACACCTGGCGGTCGAGGCCGAAGGTTTTGACCTGATCGGGGGTCAGCGAACGCCCGAACTGGCGTCCGAACTGCTGCAGCCGATCATTGTAGATCTGACGGAACTGCTCGGTCGAAATCTCGGTGCTGCCAACCTTGGCCAGAGTCGACTGGCCGAAACCGCGAAAGATGTCCGCGATGCCCCAGACACCGAAGGCCACGATCAGCAGGCCCATCACGATGGTCATGATGGTCTTGCCGAGCCAGTTGGATGAGGCGTTGCGTATTCCTCGAAGCATGAGTCCGTCTTTTTGCAGGAGGGAAGCGGGTCGCACCTGAGCGGAAACCGCGTGAGGGCGTCACCGAGTTGATAACGCATCATAAAGTGGCAGGCCCGCCGTCGCAACCTCGGCGGATGGTCCGACGGGGGCGGCTAACCGTAAGTCAGGGCCGCGGCGGGTGCCGGAGACTGGCCCCGGCTGATAACGTCTGCTAGCAAAGACATGCGAACTTCGGAATCGGGATTACTCCTGCTGAAGTGGCGAAAGTGTCGAAATCATCCATGAGAGATTCATGACCGGGCTGCGACCGCTGATTGTTGGAAACTGGAAAATGAACGGCCTCATGGCCTCGGCCGGCGAACTCGGCCAGATGAGCGCGGGCGCGGACGACCTCGCGCACAAGACCGATCTGCTGATCTGTCCGCCGGCGACGTTGGTGATGAGCTTTGCGGCGGCAGTTCAGAAGTCGCCCATCCAGATCGGTGCGCAGGATTGCCACCCCGGGGCTTCCGGAGCCCATACGGGGGATATTTCCGCCGAGATGCTGGCTGATGCGGGCGCCACCGCCATCATCGTCGGCCATTCCGAGCGCCGCGCTGACCATGGCGAGACGGATGCGCTGGTGCGGCAAAAGGCCGAGGCAGCGTGGCGGGCGGCGCTGATCGCGATCGTCTGCGTCGGCGAAACCCAGGACCAACGGGACGCCGGGCAGGCACTTGAGGTGGTCGGACGCCAGCTTGCGGGTTCGCTGCCGGAGGGTACGACGGCCGCAAACCTTGTTGTCGCCTATGAGCCGGTCTGGGCCATTGGCACCGGACGCACGCCAACGCCGCAGGATGTCCAGGAAGTCCATGGGTTTATCCGTGATCAGCTCAGCGAGCGATTTAAGGAGGAGGGGAACAAGATCCGCGTTCTCTATGGTGGGTCGGTGAAACCATCGAATGCTGCGGAATTGATGGCGGTTCCGAATGTGAACGGCGCGCTGATCGGCGGCGCCAGCCTCAAGGCGGCAGATTTCCTTGCGATCGCGGCGGCTTGTCCTTAGCAGGCAAGCTTGGTGCCCCGGATGCGATGCAATACGCAGTATTGCTTTGCTGATCCGGGGCCGTACCAGCTTCGGAAGCTGATGGTGCCGCACCGCGTCCGGGACACGAACTTAACGGACGTCGGCTGCGTGGTCCAAGGGGTGGCAATCCCGCCTGCGATCGTGTAGACAGCGGCCAACTTCAACCCCCACAAGCGTGCTCCGACCGGGTTACCCGGCGCGATTGCTTGTGACGGAAGGTATCGATGCAGACAGTCGTCATTGTCGTCCATCTCATGCTCGTGCTCGCCTTGATCGGCGTGGTCCTGCTGCAAAAATCCGAAGGCGGCGGCCTTGGCATGGGTGGTGGTGCCGGATTCATGTCAAGCCGTGGCACTGCGAACCTGCTGACGCGCACAACGGCATTGCTCGCGGCCGGCTTCTTCGTAACCAGCCTGTTTCTATCGTGGCTTGCGGGATACAACGGCGCTCCGAGTTCGATCCTGGAAAGCCCGGCGACATCGCAGTCACAGCCGGCGGGAGGCGCGACACCGGCCGCGCCGCCGACCAGTGGCGGCATCCTGGATTCGCTGAAAAAGTCAGAGCAGCATCCGGCCGCACCGGCGCCTGCGGGCCCGCAGGCCCCTCGCTCGCAATAACGTCTGATTTACGCGATGAATCGAAGGTAGCGGTTGAGAACACGGCCGAACATCGTGATCGCCCATCAGGGGCATCACCGGTACTTTAAGGAAAGTGTTGCTGCGGCAGCAAGGTTCGCATGCGTCCGCGTTCTGACATTCGAAGAACCGGATACCAACGGACAGTTTGCTGCCCTTCAGCAATCTTATGTCCATCTGTCGGGGGCGTCAGTCAGGTTCGAACTGATGTGGTGTCTGCGACGCTATTTTCTGATGCGTGATCTGTTTCGTAGGGAAGGACTGGAGCAAGGCTGGCTGCTCGACAGCGATTTGCTGCTTGTGGACGAGTTGCCGGATAGCAGTCAATTTCCGCCTGGCACCACTTGCGCTTTATCGTCACCTCCCGTCGCTCACGAACTTGATCGCCATTTTTCACCGCATTGTTCCTTCTGGACTCTGCAGGCGCTGGAAAGCTTTTGCGCATTTATGGTGGAAACCTACCGGGACAGGGGTGACGAGCTACGCCTGCTGGACCGGCAGCGCCGCGCACTGGGATTAACCAGTGCGTGCGGCGAAATGATCCTGCTGGGGCTATGGGGTTTGAACGATCCCAGGGTCTTCAACCTTTTTGAGTTCGTTGAGGGTGGGATGATTGACCACAATCTGCGCGGCTCCGAACAGCCGACCGGTCGTCAACTTAAAAATCGTTTCGGGAACAAGGTGTTGCACTGGCGAGAGGGTCGGCTATTCACCGAAACCGGTGATGGTCAGTTTGTGTTGCTGCGTTGTGTGCACTTCCAGGGTGCAGCCAAGGTAATGATGCCAGATTTTGCAAATCGCCGGCGCTTCTTCTACGACGTCAAGGCGTGGACAAGGTTCGTTTCGAACAGTATCCGTCTCTCTCTGCGTAGCATGAAGAGACGTGGCCTAGCTGTTGACAGAACTCATCTATCAATAGGCTAACCTGTTCATTAGTACTTTCGGATTGCGGCTGTGGCTGTCGGTCTCGCCGAATCAGAGTCGTAGCCTTAAAGGTTGAGTCCCATGGCGCGGTACATTTTCATCACCGGCGGTGTGGTCTCCTCGCTCGGAAAGGGTCTGGCATCGGCGGCGCTCGGCGCGCTGCTGCAGGCGCGTGGCTACAAGGTCCGTCTTCGCAAGCTGGACCCCTATCTCAACCTCGACCCTGGAACGATGTCGCCGTATCAGCATGGCGAAGTGTTCGTGACCGACGATGGTGCCGAGACAGATCTCGATCTCGGTCATTACGAGCGCTTCACCGGGCGTCCCGCGACCAAGCAGGACAACATCACCACCGGTCGCATCTATCAGGACATCCTGACCAAGGAGCGGAGGGGCGATTATCTCGGCGCCACGATCCAGGTCATTCCCCACGTCACCAACGCCATCAAGGACTTCATCCTCGACGGCAATGACAACTACGACTTCGTGCTGTGCGAAATCGGCGGCACGGTGGGCGACATCGAGGGCCTGCCGTTCTTCGAGGCGATCCGGCAGATCAAGAACGATCTTCCGCGCGGTCATGCAATTTACGTCCACCTGACCTTGCTGCCGTTCATCCCGAGCGCCGGTGAGTTGAAGACCAAGCCCACGCAGCATTCGGTAAAAGAACTGCGCTCGATCGGCATCCAGCCCGATATCCTGCTGTGCCGCACCGACCGTGAGATTCCGAAAGAAGAGCGCCGCAAACTCGGGTTGTTCTGCAACGTCCGCGAAAGCGCCGTGATCGAGGCGCGCGACGTCGACAACATCTATGCCGTGCCGGAGGCGTATCATGCCGCAGGCCTCGACGACGAAGTTCTGGCGGCATTCGGAATCGAGCCAAGCGTGCCGCCAGTGCTGCAAAGCTGGCACGAGATCAACGAGCGTGTCCGCAATCCCGAAGGCGCCGTGACGATCGCGATCGTCGGCAAGTACACGGGCATGAAGGATGCCTACAAGTCGTTGATCGAGGCGCTGTCCCATGGCGGCATCGCCAACAAGGT
>JBDTCP010000091.1:0-4505 GCA_039923555.1 Nitrobacter sp. | reverse complement strand
GAGTCGATTAGAAGCGTGGTGACGTTCTAGAAATCGTCCGGACAGGGGTCGACGATCTTCCAGAGTTCGGGGCCGTTCTTGATCTTCTTCATCTGGGTGGTCAGGCCGCCGTTGCGGCGGATCCAGTCTTTCACAGTATTGGGATAATAGGACATCAGGTCGGATGTTCCCTTTTGGCTCGTGAACTTAATGCCGAAGGTGAACGACTTGTCGTAGTAGGCTTCATGAAAGCCGAGGCTGGCGCGCGGCGTCACACAGATCTTGTTCAGCGGCACGATGCCGACCACCATGGTGCAGGCCGAATTGCAGATGCCATCGATGATCACGCGCTCGTGGCGGTCGCGGATACGCTCGTACTTCGTTTTGTATTCGGTGACGTAGCCGCCGTGATCGCGCGTGATGCGCAGATCGGCGCGGGCCGGCGCCACCGCCAGCACGAGGATCGGAAGCAGGAGCGCAAGAACTGTAATTCGCATGGGGACGACGGGAGACCTTAGAAAAGCCTGCGTTCCGGAATGCGGGCGGCTGCCTCGCGACCTTTCGCATCGCGAACTCTGCCCCCACTCCGTTGGCATTTCGTTAAGCATCCCACTCTGGCTGAAAAACGGCAGCCAGCCAAATACGGGGGAAATCCCGCCCGTTCTCACTGATGGGCCAGTTTGCCGGCCGGAGCCGGCGGTCGCAGCGCCGCTGTGTCGAGCGCGGCGATCTGGTCGGCAAAATGGCGATAAAAATCAAGCATATCCTCGCCGGTCCGTTCGCGGCACGACGCCAGCGCGGCGGCCGCCTCCCGCGCATGACCGGCTTTGATGGCGGTCAACAGCGCACTGTGCAAGCTGCTCCACTCGGCGAACTCCGGCGATGCCGCCACCGCCTCGCCGCCCGCGATGGCGTAAATCTTGGTTGGCCGCGACTTGCCCTTCAACAGGATTTCGCCGGCCTCGAGCAGCGCGATTCCCCTCACCTGCTGCGCCACGTCTTCCGAAACCAGAAGGTCCGCGTGCAACCCCTTGCTGGCCGACTCGATCCGGGCCGCCACATTCACGACGTCGCCCATCGCCGAATAGTTGAAGCGCCGCTGCGATCCCATATTGCCGACGCAGGCCAGCCCGGTATTGATGCCGACCCCGATCCTGATGAGCGGGTCTTCGAAACCACGCGCGGCAAATCCGAAGGCATCGGAGTCGTTGAGCGCATTCACCGCTTCACGCATCTTGAGTGCGGCGCGGCAAGCCCGGGTCGCATGATCCGGAACGTTCACCGGCGCGTTCCAGAACGCCATGATCGAATCGCCGATGTACTTGTCGATCGTCCCCAATTCGTCCTGGATCGCATCCGAGAGCGGCGCCAGCAACATATTGATGAACTCGACCAGTTCCGTCGCCGTCAAGGCTTCGGAGATCGGCGTGAAGCCGCGCACATCCATGAACATCACAGAAATGTCGCGAGACTCTCCGCCAAGCCGCATCGCCTGCGGCGAATTCTCAAGCTGCGCCAGCAGTTCGGGCGCGAGATACTGGCCAAAAGCCTGACGCACGAACTTTTTCTCGTGATCGGAGGCGACGTGAAGCACGCGCTCGACGGCAATATAGACCGCCAGTGCCGCCAGTGAGGGGAAGATCGGATCGATCAGCAGCCGGAAATGCGAAAACGCGATCCACGATCCTGCGAGCCCTGCCATAAACACGACCACGCCGGCATAGAATGAAAACCGGGCGCCGAACGCCAGTACCAGGCCTGCGACCAGGGCGCCGAACAGCACAGTCAGGACGATCTCAAGCCCGTTCGTCCAGTCCGGGCGCTCGATGAAGTCCTGCGCGATGATCTGCTCGATCAGTTGCGCCTGGATCGCGACGCCCGGAACCAGTTCGCCGAGCGGCGTCGCGCGTGAATCCATCAGACCCGCGGCTGAGGCGCCGACGAGAACGATCGCACCGTCGATGCCTGGTTTGACCTCGGTCCCCTTGGCGGGATCGAGAACATCTTTCACCGACACGTAACGTTCCTGCCGGTTGGGGCTGAAATAGATCCAGGACTCGCCATTGCTGGTCATCGGCAGCTTGAACGCGCCGACGCGCATGTCGATCAGTGCCGCATGACCGGTGTCGCTGTCACCGCTCGATCCGGTCCCGCGGACGACGATGCCCTTCTGGTTCTGTGCGACGCGCAGGGCCTCGATCGCAAGACCGGGATAAATACTCACCCCGTCGGAAAACAGCATGGGAACGCGGCGGACGATGCCGGCGCGATCCTGTGAGCTCAGATTGATGCCGCCGATGCCCGCGGCCGCTTCATTGAAGATCGGCAGGCTCGATACCGTGCCCTGAAACGGCGCGAGCACTTTTGTCGGCTTGACGCCGACAAAAGCCAGTCCGGCGCGAACTGGCGGGCGCTTGTCGTTGGCGGCGTTGCTGGCGGCAAAGCCGAGCACCACCGGCGTCTTGCCGATAGTGTCCGCGAATGCTCGATCATGATCCGGCAGGTTTGCGAGCAGCTTCATGGTCTGATCGAGATCGGGCGCGCCGGAGTCCTTCAGGTCGTTGGCGAGTCGACTCGGCGTGGTGCGATCCGGCTCCGAAAAGATGACATCGTAGGCGATCACGCCGGCACCAAGATCGGCAAGGCGGCGGGTCAGCGCGGCAAGACGCGTTCGCGGCCACGGCCATTGGCCGTATTCGGCGATCGAGGCTTCGTCGATATCGACGATCCGCACCGGCAGGTCGGTGTAGGCCCGCGGCTTGAGCCGCTGATAGGTATCGAATGTGCGCTCCTTCAATTCGGTGACGATGCGTGGATCGTAAGCACGCAGCGAAGTCAGCACCACAAGCGTTGCCACCGCCGCGCCGACGGCACGGAGGTTCTTGTTGCGCATCATCCGGCGTAAACGCGCCCACGCCAGCATGATCCGTACGCGCATGATGCCGCGGAGGCGTGCCGCAGCGGCCTTCATCGTCCGACCTCGATTACGCGTGCGAAAAGGCGGCCTGCGCTGCCGATACAGCCTGCAAAGCGGCTCGTCATTCCGCGTCGCACCGCTGCGAGCCGCCTGCGCAAGCTGAGTTCGGCGCAACAAAGGGACGACGAATTCAAGGTCTCAATCCGGTTTCATGATTTTTGCAATCGGTGGCCGACAGATCTACCGGAACAAGCGGACGTCGCGAATGTTACCGGAGCACTAACGGAATCCGCTCAGTTTGGCGCGACAAGAATAGGCGATTTTTCAGTATTGTCAGAGGTTTTCCAAATTCCAGGCGCCACATTAACGGGAAATCCGGTGTCTGTCTCTCATCCTCACCCGCGCAACAAGCCGATCAGCGCAGAGGCAACGACGACGATGGCCCGGACATTTTTCAACAAGCAGAGTCTCACGCTGGTGACAGCGCTGACCCTCCCGTTTGCGGTGTCGGCCTCCTACGTAGTGTCCATCCACGCCAGGACGAATACGCGCTTGCAGGATATCGCTGACAACGCTGCGCTCGCGGGCGTCAATTCGCTGGCGGCCCACACTGATCAGCCCGCAGATGCACGGTCGGCCGCAGCCATCGCGGCAGCCAGAACCATCATCGCAACACAACCGGGCGTCGCCCGAAGACTCCAGCCGTCGGTCGAAGAGTTGACGATGTCGGTTGTCGTGGAAGATATCGATAAGGGGACGCAGGCGTCCGCAACTGCAAAATATATCCCGGCAAAAGACAGCCAGCGGGCCCGGCAGGCCGTCAACCCGCGCGGATATACCGCCGCTGCGCTTTGATGCGCGAACACATCAGACAATACGTCCGGCTTAGAACCGCGCGGTCGGTCCAATCGAGACCGAAAAGTTGTCGGTCGTGTAGTTCGGCAGCGTGGAATTGATCTTCATATACTGAACCTGCGTCCGCACGCCGATGTTCTTGTACACCTGCGCATCGAAGATCGCTCCGTAGCGCTGCTCCCTGTCGGTCCGTACCGTAAAGGGGTCGACGATCGGATTGGGTGCATAGTAATTGGCCCAGCTATAGCCGATCGTCGGTGCGATCACGAACTGATGTGGCGTGCCGAACACCGGCAGGGCGAACTCGTACGGAAATGCCATGTCGATCGAGTAACGCTTGTAGGAGTTGTAATCGAAGATCGCACGGTTCTGATCGTATCCCGCGCGCGCCGTCCAGTGCAGCACGCCGAACCGCAAATCTGACGTCACCGCCGCAGATAGAAGGTCGCCGGTCTGCTGGCTGGCCGTCGGAAAGTTAGTTGAATCGGAGAAATCGCGGTGCCGCTGCTCGACGAAGGCCTCCAATAGTCCGAGATCGCTGACCGTCGTGCGCGCGGCAACGCCGCCCCCGCCCGCCGAGAAATAATTGGCGTCCCCGAGCCACACCTGATCGCCGATGCCGTAAATCTTGAACGATGCGTTCTGGCCGATCGCGATGCGCGGACCCACGACGAGTTCGACCAGGCCGAGATTGTACTGGTTGAGCTTGTACTGGCGCGAATTGACGCCGAGGAAACTTGCTTCGATAGCGTCG
>JBDTCP010000090.1:0-12446 GCA_039923555.1 Nitrobacter sp. | reverse complement strand
TCTAGTGGTCCGATTCTAACATTTGCACCCCCTTGCGGCAGGAACCCCTTGCAAATGTTAGAATCGAAGGACCACTAGCAACTATTAGGTTTCTAGTGGAGTTTTGAATTTGACATTCGCTTGCCGGGTTGCTGCAAAGTGGGTAGCGAATGTCAAATTCACTCCACTAGGTATTGCAAACGATGATTCCGAATCGATGCAAGTGGATCTGGGTTGGCGCCGCGTTCGCGCTTGGCCTCGGCGGTATCTCATCACGGCCGGCACAGGCGGCTGAGCGGATCGTCAATTTCTACAACTGGTCGAATTACATCGCGCCTGGAGTGCTCGACGCCTTCACCAAGGAGACCGGCATCAAGGTCGTCTACGACACCTTCGATGCCAACGAGACGCTGGAAACCCGACTTCTCGCCGGCAAGTCGGGCTACGACGTGGTGGTGCCTACAGCGTATTTCCTGAAGCGCCAGATCACCGCGAATATCTTCCAGAAACTCGACAAGTCAAAGTTGCCGAACCTCGCGAATGCTTGGCCCGAAGTCACCGCGAAGCTCGCGGTGTACGATCCTGGCAACCAGTATGCTGCGAACTACATGTGGGGAACGACCGGCATCGGCTATAACATCAAAACGATGAAGCAGCTTCTTGGACCCGACGGCAAGATCGATGGCTGGGATATCATCTTCGATCCGGACAAGCTGGCGAAATTCAAAGGCTGCGGCGTCCAAATGCTCGATTCCGCGGATGATATCCTGCCAGCGGCGTTGAACTATCTGGGTCTCGATCCGAATTCCACAAAACCGGACGACCTTGAAAAGGCGGCGGCTCTTGTCAGCAGGGTCAGGCCCTCTGTTCGGAAATTTCATTCCTCGGAATATCTGAACGGCCTCGCCACTGGCGAGATCTGTCTTGTCGTCGGCTGGTCGGGCGATATCAAGCAGGCGCAAAGCCGCGCGGCCGAGACCAACAATGGCGTCGAGATCGGCTATGCGATTCCGAAAGAAGGCGCGCAGATGTTCTTCGACAACCTCGCCATTCCGGCGGATGCCAAGAACGTCGCCGAAGCCCACGAACTGATCAACTATCTCTACCGTCCCCCCGTCGCGGCGAAGAATTCCGATTTCCTGTCCTATGCCAACGGCAATCTAGCCAGCCAGAAGCTGATCGATCCGAAAATCTTCAACGATAAAACGATCTATCCGGACGTAGCCACGATGAAGCGGCTGTTCGTCATCACCGCGCGCGATCCCGCGACCCAACGTACGATCAACCGGCTCTGGACCCGCGTGAAGACCGGACGGTGAGGAGAACTACAGCGTTTCTCGGTTACACGGAATCAATCCGTACTCTGGCGTCATGCGCGGGCATAGCCGTTCGAAGAACGGCGTCGCTTTCGCTCGCTATGCCTCGCGCATCCATCTTCTTCAATTGATAGATTGCCGGGTCAAGCCCGGCAATGACGGATAATCGAGATGTTTCCGTCCAAGCGTGAAACACGCTACCGCCAGCGGCGGTGCAGCCACAGCCACTGATCGGGGTATTCTCGGATCCAGCCTTCGATCACCGAGGTGATGACCTGCATCGTGCCTTGCACGTCGATCTGTCCGCTCGCATCGCGCACCGGCGTGATCTCCTCAGAGAGTTCGGCGCGGAAGCGATGGCCGGGCAGGCGGATGATCCGCACGCCGTGGATCGGACACTCGATCTGCCGCAGCAGGCGCGCCAGCATCGGATTGGCCTTGGTTTTTAGTCCAAAGAACGTGACCTCAACGCCATTGGTCAAATACTGGTCGACCAGCATGGCGACGTGCTGACCGCTTTGCAGCGCATGCGCCAATTTGAACGGCGCGTCACGGCCGGCGGGGATCAACGTTCCCATATTGACGGAGCGCAACTGCTCGATCGCGCGATCGGCCGATGCGATATTCGGCCGGCGATACAGCACCGCGGCATCGAGTCCATGCGCGACAGCGGCGACGGCAGGCAGTTCCCAGTTGCCGAGATGACTTGCGAATATCAGGGCAGGCTTGCCGTCGTCGCGCAGCCGATCAAATAGCTTCTGGCTCTTTGGCTCGATTTCGACGCGGCCGTTTCCAAGGTGGTTAGGATCAAGATCCCAGATGTGATCGAGATGAGCGAACTCGGCGCCGATGCGCCCGAGATTGTCCCACACTCCAGCGAGTATGGTCTCGATCTCGTCCGGCGACTTTTCAGGAAACGCGGCCGTCAGATTGGCGCGCCCGATCTTCTGCTCACGCAGCATTGGTCCGATCCTCTGCGTGATCCGGCCGAACAGGTTTGCCGTCTTGATCGGATCGAAATAGCGCGTCGTGCGCAGAAGCCCGATCGTCAACGCGCCGATGGCGGCTGCGCCCACGGGTTTGACCGCGTCGCGTAGTCGGGCTCGGGTTCGAAGGACGAAGCGGCGCATCAAAGGACGATAATCCGGTCGAAGGCTTCCGGCCGCTTCAGCACGTCAGCGAACCAGGCAAGAAACTGCAGCACTGGCGTTTTCAGACCGGTTCGCGCGTCAGGATCAGCGACGCGTTCTGTCCGCCGAATCCGAACGAGTTCGACATGACCGTGGTGACGCGCGCATCGCGGGCTGCGTTGGGAACGACATCGAACGGGATCGCCGGGTCCGGCACGTCATAGTTGATGGTCGGCGGAATGCGCTGATGCTCAAGCGTCAGCAACGAGAACACCGCCTCGACAGCTCCCGCCGCCGAGAGGGTGTGGCCGACCATGGATTTGTTTGACGATACCGGGATCTGCTTGGCGCGCTCGCCAAACACGGTCGAGATGCCGAGATATTCCATCTTGTCGTTTTCCGGTGTGCCGGTGCCGTGCGCGTTGATGTAATCGATCTGCTCTGCGGTTACGCTGGCATCCGCCAGCGCGTTGCGAACGCATCCGATGATCGGCTTGCCGTCGGGGCTCGAACGCGTACGGTGGAAGGAGTCCGCCAGTTCTCCGCATCCCGCCACGATACCCAGGATTTTCGCGCCGCGTGCGGCCGCGGCCTCATAGCTTTCGAGAACCAGTGCGCCGGCGCCCTCGGCCATCACAAAGCCGTCGCGGTTCTTGGAAAACGGCCGTACCGCGGCGTGCGGGGGGTCGTTCTGGGTCGACAGCGCCGACAGCAGCGAGAACCGGATCAGCGCCTCGGGATTGACCGAGCCGTCAGTTGCGACGCAAAGCGCTGCGTCGGCCTCGCCACGGCGGATCGCTTCGACGCCGAGTTGAATTGCGGTTGCTCCCGATGCGCAGGCCGTCGAGAGCGAGATGGGCGAGCCCTTGGTGCCGAAGGTTTCGGCGAGATGGTCCGCAACCGAACCGAACAGGAAGCGACGATGATATTGCTTGAACCCGCCGCCGCCGCTGACCCGCAGCATCTGATCATAGTCGATGTCGGTGTCCGCACCGATGGCGCGGCCGAGTTCCTGACGCTGCGGCCATTCGAGTTCGACCGGGGCGACCGCGAGAAACAGCGGGCCGGGAAAATCACCGGCGCGGCCGATTCCAGCCTGCGCGACGGCTTCCTCGGTCGCGATGTTCGCGAGCTGCTCCGAGAGATCGGTCGACGTGAACGGCTCGACCGGGACGAAGTCGATCGTTCCGGCCATCGTGGTTCTCAGGCCGTCGGTCGGGAAGCGGGTGATGGTCCTGATGCCGGATTCACCCGCGCAAAGCTTGGCCCAGTTGTCGGTCTTGCCGGAGCCGAGAGACGTCACGACGCCCATGCCCGTGACGACGACGACAGGCCTGCCGGATTTGTCGCGCATTGCGGTCATGGTTCCCCCGTCGAATCCTTACTCAGGCTCAGGTGATCGCTTCAACCAGTGCCATGCCTTCGCCACGCCAGTGTCCGGCTCCGATCACGACAATCTGGGCCGGAGACTTGGACATATCAATCTCCTCGCCCGATGAATCGGTAGGCGCGAACAGCGCTCCACGCGACAGCGATAACGCGGCAATGGCGAGGCCAAGGGGAAACTGCGCTTCCATGGTGTGACCGAACATTGTTCCGGTTGCGCGGACCGGAATGTCCGAATGGGCGCGGAGGAACGCGCGTTCCTCCGACGTGACCGGCTCGGCGCCGGTCGCTCCCGTGATGATCGCGGTGGCATCCGTATGACTGCCAAGCTCCGACCACAACGATTCCAGCGTCGATGTCGTCTCGCCGGACCGTTTGCGCCGCGCATGATCGGCGACGACATTGGTCAGGCGCGCAAACGGCTTCGCGCCGCGGGCCTCTGCATGGGGGCGGGATTCAATCACCAGAAAAGCGCCGCCGGACCCTAGCGCGAAACCGCTGCTCTGCTCGCGCGCCCAGATCGGCGCGTATTTCTCTTTCAGGTTGAAATCGCCAAATTCGTAGAGAAGGAGCATGTCCTTACGCTCGCCGTTGTGGGCGGCGCCGACCAGAGCGATGTCGCTTTGGCCGGCGGCGATTCGTGCGAGCGCGATGCGCGCCGCGTCGACACCGGCAGCTTCTTCGCCCATGAATGTGCGCGATGAGCCGGTGACGCCGTGGACGATGGCAATGTTGCCGGCGAGAAGGTTGGATAACTGCGCCAGGAAGAGTGTCGGCCGCAGGTCGTTCATCAGCCGTTCGTTGAGAAAGCCGGGCGCGGAATTGCCCTTGGCCTCGGCGTTCAGAATTCCGGCGTCGACGACAAGGTCGCGTTCGCCCCCACCTGCGGCGACGATCATGTCCATCCGCCCCAGTATATCCGCATTGCCTTTGACACCGGCTGAATCGAGCGCCAGTCCTGCGGCGTAGGTTCCGATGCGCTGCCAGGCTTCCATCTGGCGCTGATCGCCCTTTTTCGGGATCTGCGCGTCGAAGCTAACCGGCGCCAGCGGATGAACGATATAGGGCGCGAAGTTCTTCTCGTCAGCATTGATACGCCGCTGGTTCAGCGCGTCCCAATGCGCATCAAGGCCTTCACCGAGTGATGTCGCGAGGCCAATGCCTGTGATCCAGGCTTCAATCGGCATTGAACGCGATGGGTTTTCAGCCATGAGCAATCACTTGTTGCGGGAAGCCGATACGCTTGGCCATGACTTCCATATGCCCGCGCAAGTCCGCGTTTGGGAAGGAGGCGATGCCAAACGTGATCGTCGCATTGCACCGCAGTTTGCCGCCGACACTGACTTTGGCTTGGGTGATGGCGTAACCGGAACCTTCGTGAACGATACTTGCCTCGATGTTCAGGAGTTCGCCGGGAGTCACAAAGGTTCGCATCTTGGCTTCCTTGACGGCGGCAAGAAATGGCATGCGCTCAAACTTCATCAACGCGATAAGCAACCAGCCCGACGTCTGCGCCATCGACTCGATCAACAGAACGCCCGGCATCAACGGATATCCGGGAAAGTGACCCTCGAAGATCGTGTTTTGCTGAGGCACCTGAGCCTCAACCGCGATCGTTTTCTCGCCGATATTGAGGTCGGTAATGCGGTCGATCAGCTGAAAATATGCGAGATCCATGGCCGCGTGATTACGCGTCCTTGGCGGCGACCAACTCGTCGATGCGCGCGCTGAGGTTTTTCAGGACGAAGTATTGCTCGGTGGTCGCCTTGCCGTCGTTGACCTCCTGGGTCCACTTCTCCAGCGGCAGCTTGATCCCGAACGCCTTGTCGATCGCGAAAGCGATATCGAGGAAATCCAGACTGTCGATCCCCAAATCATCAATGGCGTGGCTCTCAGGTGTGATCGTATCGCGTGGGATGTCGCAGGTTTCCGCGATAATGGTGGCGACCCGATCGAATGTGGAAGACATCATTAAGCCTTTGATAAATTGAAGATAAGTGCCGTATTGGCCTGCGATAGCGGCGTCGCCCCGCAACGCCTGGCCCATGATACGGGGCCGAGTGCCCATATATCGGAGCGCCGTCCTGAGTTCAATGGCGCAAGGCGCGCCGCAGAACCGCATTTCGTAGCCGGATCAGGGCGTTATTGCGCAGCCGAATCGGGATGTTTGTCCTTGTAGCGTTCTATCTTTGTGGCGTTGTGATATGCGCACAATCCCGGAGACCCATCAAGGCGCAGTCCTGAGTGTTGCGCAAATCGGTGATGCTCATGGCCAGCCACAGTCCGACGGCGATCAATGCAATCGTGAACGCAAACGCAGCCGCATTTGCGAGCATACGGTGGCGAAAGTCGTCCGGTTGGTCGGGAGGCTGTTCGTGATGTGAGGGACGGCCGGCTTCGTGCGGCACGTCGGACTTGGCGGTACTTGCCGGAATCCGTTGTTCGGGCAATCCTGCGAGATGACGCGGCCGGAACTGGAGCACGACATGCTCTTCCTCCGACATCCTGGGCTGCTGTGTTCTCATCGGTAGCCTGTCCCCGAACCCCGACATTTTATCACGTTGTGAGCGATCCTCCCACAGAAAGTAATCCACAACCCGCCGGTGAAAATTCAAGGCGCAGGCGGGTACGGTGTCGCGCGATATTTCGCGGTCGCTCTTATTTCGGCAGGCGTCCCATCAGATAAAACTCGTCGTTGGGGCGCATGTTGGTGAGGTTCGCCATCCGGTTCGACAATGCGAAAAATGCGGCGATGGCGGCGATGTCCCAGATGTCATCATTCGTGAAGCCGTGATCGGCGAGTTCCGAAAAGTCAGCGTCGCTGACCTTGTGAGCTTCTGCGCTGACCTTCAACGCGAAATCGAGCATCGCTTTCTGGCGCGGCGTGACATCGGCCTTGCGATAGTTCGCCGCGATTTAATCGGCGATCTGCGGATTCTTGGCGCGGATACGAAGGATCGCGCCGTGAGCTACGACGCAGTACTGGCATTGGTTGGCGATGCTGGTCGCGACCACGATCATTTCGCGTTCGGCTTTCGTCAGCCCGCTGTCCCTTTCCATGAGCGCATCATGATAGGCGAAGAACGCGCGGAATTCGTCGGGACGGTAGGCCAGCGTCAGGAAAACGTTGGGAACGAAGCCGGACTTTTCCTCCACCGCCAGGATACGCGCGCGAATGTCGTCGGGCAGCCCGGCGAGATCGGGTATCGGGAAACGTGCGGCGGTCGGCGACGTCATGAGGTCTGTCCGGTTTGATCCACACGGGGATCATAGAGGATGACCGGTTGATCTGAAAGCAGAGCCTTGCGGCGGCAATACCTAGTGTCCCGATTCCGAAGTTCGCATGTCCTTGCAGCAACCTTTGATGCGAACTTCGGAATCAAAGGGACACTAGCAACCTATAATTCTAGTGTGGTTTGGGTTCAGAAGTTCGCTTGAAGGACTTGCAGAGAAACGAAGCGGACTTCTGAACCACCACACTAGCGCAACGGCTTCTTCAGAAGCGAGAAGCGGTCGGGATCGAGGCCCAGCGACGGCTGCAGCATCGGCGCGTCCAGCGTTCGCGCCGCCGGCCTTTCCATGAAGCCCGGGTCATTGGGCACGTCGCGATGCGAGGTCGCGCCGCGCCAGCGCTCGAGAACTGCGTCGACGAAGTGCATGTCGTGGCCGCGACTCGCGGACGGCACGGTCGCGATCGTGGCTTCGCTGCGCGGCAACTGATGCGCGGGGACTTCCTTGAAGCGTAGCCGGGTGGGAAGCGCGACGCCTTCGCCGAAAGCCAGCACCTCGCGCGTTCCGAGCGATGGTACGAACGACAGCAGGTTGGCAGCCGCATCCGAAACCGCCGAACGCAGCAACGCCTGGTCGCGGTCGTTGGCAAGGCGCATCGTGAAAAGCGTGTTGCATTGGGAAATGATGGTGGCGTCGAGTTCGGCCGGACGCTGCGTCACCAGTCCGAGATAGACGCCGTACTTGCGACCTTCCTTGGCGATGCGTGAAATCGCCTTGCGGGTTGGGCCGAAACCGATGTTGCGGTCGGCTGACGCATAGCGGTGGGCTTCCTCACAGACGAAAAGCAGCGGCGAGACACCGTCGCTCCACAGGCCGAAATCGAATGCCATCCGACAGAGGACCGACACCACGGAGTCGACGACCTCCGCCGGAAAGCCCGCCAATTGCATGATGGTCATCGGCCTGCCGTTGGCAGGCAGACGGAACAACAGGCTGATGACTTCGGCCATGGTGTCGCCGCCGACGTTCGCATTGTCGAACATGAACGCGTAACGGGGATCGTTCCGCACGGTTTCGATGCGCGAGATCAGCTTGTGATAGACGATGCGCGACGAGCGGTTTTCCAGCTTGCCCATGCGTTCGTCGATCAGCGAGATCATGTCGACCAGGCGATAGGGCACCGGCGTGTCCGCGGTGTAGCCCACGCTCTTGGGGTCGATACGTTTGAGGCCGACACGATCGGCGTGCTGATATTGCGTATAGATTCCTTTCGCGATCGGGATCACTTCGGCGAGGATATCGAGTTCTTCCGGCACGCCGGGGCGGCCTGCGAACAGGACGTCGACGATTTCCTCGAAATTGAACAGCCAGAACGGCAATTTGAGATTGCGCGGATTGAGAACGAGGGCGCGCTCGCCAAAACAGCGGCCATACTCGTTGTGCACGTCAAGCAAGAAAATACGGAGATTGGGCCGCGATTTCAGGATTTCGTTGACCAGCAGCGAAACGCCGCTCGACTTGCCAACGCCGGTGCTGCCGAGCACCGCGAAGTGCTTGCTGAGCATTTCCTCGATGTCGACATAGGCTGTGACGGACGAATCCTGCTGCAGCGTGCCGATATTGATCTGGTCCGATCCGTTGGGCGCGTAGATGGTGCGAAGCTCCTGGTTGGTGACCAGGTCCGCCGGGTCATCGATCGCCGGATAGTTTGTGACACCACGTTGGAAACGGGGACGGGGGCTCGAACTGTCGAGGATTTCGCCCAGCAGATCGACTGAGGCGCTTGCAATGAACTCATCCGAAGACGGCAGATGTTCACAGGAGACTTCGGTGATCATGGCGACGATGGTGGAGGTCACACTTCGCAGGCTGACGAACCGGCCGACGGTGGCACGCGCCGCGGCGGGCGATATGCGGCCCGTCTTCAAAAGGCCGACGCGCGCCTGTGATCCGCGTACCGAAATCACGCGTCCGAAGGAGGTGGTGGAAGTCGAATGAAGCATTTGTAAATCACAATTCTTGTGCGGCTGCGGGCCCAATTCTCGCATGCGCTTACTGCAAAAACGGTTAAGCCGACGGTATCGGAGCGGGTTGTAGATGGTATGCGCGGCGCGGCTGCATTTCTGCGGGGCGCTGTGTTTCTTGCTGTTTCTTTTGAAGAAATCCGAGTTGCGCGAGACCCGCCAGAAATTACACCGGCGCGGTGGTTTAAAGATTTGTTTACTAACGCCGAAGCGCCGAGACATGACCCGGGGGCCTGACGTGATCGCTCCGCTGCTCGGGCGCCGGCGGCGACCGGCATTGTCCATCGCAATCCGTCGGTGCTTGCCAAGACAGGGAGCGAGCGAGTAGAAGGACCCACGTTTGCCGGTCACGCCGTCACAACGCCGCCAAAATGCTCTAACGCATTGCAAGTGCTGACAAAACTTGGGGAATGGTGTAACGGTAGCACAACAGACTCTGACTCTGTTTGTCTAGGTTCGAATCCTAGTTCCCCAGCCAGTTCGCAAACGAAATCAATATATCAGACGGGTTGCGGCGACACCCCGTCGGGGAGTCTCAGCGCTTGAATGCCAACGGCAAGCGCGGGATGCCCGACACCAGCGAAGCCGAAGCCTCCTGCCGGGGCCTATTCGCTAGTAGCTTCGAGCCCGCGCTATTCGGCCGCTTCCTTGACCGAGGCGTTGCCTGACAGGTGATGGTCACCGCCGGTGGTGCCCGAGCGTCCCCAGCCGGACAGCCAGTTGGAGAACTGGTCGAGGTAGAGATAGACCACCGGCGTGGTGAACAGCGTCAGCGCCTGGCTGACCAGCAGTCCGCCGACCATGGCGTAGCCGAGCGGCTGGCGGATTTCCGCGCCGGTGCCGGTGCCCAGCATCAGCGGTACGCCGCCGAGCATCGCGGCCATGGTCGTCATCATGATCGGCCGGAAGCGGAGCAGGGCGGCTTTGCGGATGGATTCCTCCGGTGACAGATGCTCCTCGCGCTCGGCCGCGATCGCGAAGTCGACCATCATGATGCCGTTCTTCTTGACGATGCCGATCAGCAGAATGATGCCGATCAGCGCGATCAGGCTGAAGTCGTAGCCGAACAGCATCAGCGTCGCGAGAGCACCGACGCCCGCCGACGGCAGCGTCGATAGAATCGTGATCGGATGGATGTAGCTTTCGTAGAGAATGCCGAGGATCAGATATACCACGACGAGCGCGGCGAGGATCAGCAGCGGCACGGTGCCGAGCGATTGCTGGAAGGCCTGCGCGGTGCCCTGGAAGCTGCCGTTGAGGGTGCCGGGCGTGCCGAGCCCGCGCATTGCGTTCTGTATGGCGTCGGTGGCCTGTCCCAGCGCTACGCCTTGCGCGAGGTTGAAACTGATTGTGATGGCCGGAAACTGGCCCTGATGGCTGATCGAGAGCGGCCGCACCGGCACCGTTGTCCACTTCGCGAAAACCGAGAGCGGGACCTGTTCGCCGGTGAGCGGTGACTTCACGTAGATCTTGTCCAGCGTGTCGACCTTGCCCTGCAACTCGGGGAGGATCTCGAGGATCACGTGATAGCTGTTGAGCTGCGTGAAGTACTGCGCGACCTGCCGCTGGCCGAAGGCGTCGTAGAGCGTGTCGTCGATCAGCTGCGGTGCGATGCCGTAACGGGACGCCGCGTCGCGATCTATCGTGAGCGTCAGCGTGGTGCCGTTGGTCTGCTGGTCGGTGGCGACGTCGCGCAACTCGGGCAGCGTCGTCGGTTTTTTCAGGACTTTCGGCGCCCAGGTATTCAATTCGTCAAGATCGGCATCCTGAAGCGTATATTCGAACTGCGTGCGGGTGGCCCGTCCGCCGAGCCGGACGTCCTGCGCCGCCTGAAGAAACTGCCGCGCACCTTCGACCTTGTCGAGTTTGGGCCGCAGCCGCGCGATAATCTCCTGCGCCGAGGCGTCGCGCTCCTCGCGAGGTTTCAGCGTGACGTACATGCGGCCGTTGTTGAGGGCGCTGCCGCCGCCGCCGACGAACATGGCGATGCTGGCGACGCCGGGATCGGCCAGCACGATCCGGCCGAGTTCCTCCTGCTTCTTCTTCATTTCATCGAAGGAGATGTCCTGCGCCGCCTCGGAGGTGCCGAGGATCATGCCGTTGTCCTGTTGCGGGAAAAAACCCTTCGGGATGATGACGAACAGGTAGACCGACAGGCCGAGCGTCACGAAGAACACGAGAAGCGTGGTGCGCCGCCAGCGCAGCACGAGATCGAGGCCACGGCGATAGGCGTCGAGCAGGGCGTCGAACCCGCGCTCGCTAAGTCGGTAGAGCCGGCCATGGCGGACCTCGCCGTGCGCGCGCAGGAAACGCGACGCCATCATCGGCGTTAACGTCAGTGACACGACGAGAGACACGAAAATCGCCATCGCCAGCGTCACCGCGAATTCGCGGAACAGACGTCCGATGATGCCGCCCATCAGCAGCAACGGAATCAGCACCGCAACCAGCGAAATGCTGATCGACATGATGGTGAAGCCGATCTCGCCCGCGCCTTTCAACGCCGCCGCCATCGGCTTTTCGCCTTTTTCGATATAGCGGCTGATGTTTTCCAGCATAACGATGGCGTCGTCGACGACGAAGCCGACCGAGATCGTCAGCGCCATCAGCGAGAGGTTGTCGAGCGAATAGCCGAACGGCCACATCAGGGCGCATGCGCCGAGCAGCGCCAGCGGAACGGTGACGCTCGGGATGATGGTCGCCCAGAAGCTGCGCAAGAACAGGAAAATCACCATGATGACGAGGGCGATGGTGATGAGCAGGGTGATCTGAACGTCATCGACCGCGGCGCGAATGGTGGTGGTGCGGTCGCTGATGATCTTGATCTTGATCGCAGGCGGGATTGCCGCGATCAGTTTCGGCAGTTCCGCCTTGATCCGGTCGACGGTCTCGATAACGTTGGCGCCGGGCTGCTTGAAAATGACGAGGAATACGCCGCGCTTGCCGTCCGCCCATGCCGCCCGCTTATTGTCTTCGGGGCCCGACACCGCCCGGCCGACGTCTCGGATGCGCAGCGGCCCGCCGTTGCGATAGGCGATGATGACGTCATTCCAGTCCTTCGACGCGGTCAACTGGTCGTTGGCGTAAATGGTGAAGCTGCGCGTTCCGCCGTCGATGCTGCCTTTCGGGCTGTCGACCGTCGTCATCGTCAACTGGCTGCGGATGTCCTCGAGCGACAGGCCCTTCGCCACGAGTTTTGCCGGATCGATCTGGATGCGGATCGCGGGCTTCTGCTGGCCACCGACAAATACCTGCGCGACGCCGGAAATCTGACTGATCTGTTGTGCCATCTGTGCATCGGTGTCGTCGCTCACCGTCGTCAGGGGCAGGGTGTCGGACGTCGCCGACAGCAGCATGATGGGCGAGTCGGCGGGATTGAC
>JBDTCP010000089.1:0-15436 GCA_039923555.1 Nitrobacter sp. | reverse complement strand
CGCATCAAGACGCGCCGCGACGGCTGGCATGACCGGGGTAATCAAGCTCGTCATCTGCGCAAACGAGTCCGATGCCGCATTCAATGAGAGCTGGCCGGTTGCGTTGACGCGGTCGAATGCACCGGAGCCCTCGATCGTAAGGCCCCCGGGCGAACCAATCTTCAATTGCTCCAGCGAGAATGCCTTTGGCCCATAAGCCAGTTTGGCGACGAACGGGCGCAATTCCTGTCCCGCCGACATTGCGCGATCGACATTCAGCGACAACTGTCCCTCATCCGGCCAACCGCCTTGCGGCCCTGCGATCGCGCGGACCAGACTCGCTGCGGCATCGAGATCAAGACGATCCGCTCTGAGTTCCGCCTCGGCCCGCGCGCCCTTCCCGGCGGTTGAATTCACAAACGCCAGCCGCCCTTCAACGCTGCTACCCTCGATATCGGCCTTGAGCTCGTCAAAGGCGACTCGACTTGAATCCAGGGTCAAATTGCCCCGCAGACGCAACGGCTTTCGGCTTTGATGGATGACTTCGCTGCGACCTTGCAGCCAGGCGACAAAAGTATCCGGATCGGACGATTCAATATCGAGCGCACCGTTGAAATGTGCAGTTGGCCCGGGTTCTGCGATCTGACCGTTCATCGTCACACGCGCCGCGCCGGGAGCGCGGAATTCCAGCCGACTGATTGCCCAAGATGCGGCATCGCCGCGTAAATCGGCACCGAAATTCTGGATCGGCCGGCCGCCCAGCATGATCTGGTCGGCGCTGATCCCGACGTCGGTGGCAAGCCACGGTTGCGGAATTTTAGTCAGAAGACCCTGTAACGCCGGCAACATCTGTGAGGGCGAGTCCTGGTCCTTGGCGAGCAGGCGGTCGGCGTCGAGCTGACGCGCGAACAATTCGGCGTGAATCCGGGGCGACGCGCCGAAACGGACATCGCCAACGCCTGCGAGTTTCAACGAAGAACTGCTCTCACCGTAACTCGCATCGACCTGCTCCAGCCGCGCACCACCCGGATCGGCCTTGACCTTGGTCGACACTCGCCATGGTCTCTGCGCTGTGGCGTCCGAAGATTCTTTACTATCGGATTCCATAGCGCCAGCCAGCGTCAGCGCGCCCTCGAAATGCGGCACGCGCGCATCAAATGACAAAATTCCATCAAGGTCGATGGATGCCCCGCGCGATCCGGGATCGACCGCGACATGAACGCGGCTCGCATTGCCGTCGCTCGCCTGTCCGGACGATATCCGAAATGGATGGCGCACCCCCGACAGCATGAAATTGCCGTCGCCGCGGACGGAGGTTCCCAGCGAACGCACGTCACCGCTAAAAGCGATGTCATTCAATTCAAGGGTGCTGCGGCTTGCCGCATCGTGAAGCGCGACGCGGCCGGTGAGGTTCAGTCGGTCAATGGAGACCGAACCGAAATTGAGCCGCGATGACAATGGCCAATCAATCCGCCCGCCGGCGTCGAGACCAACGTCCAGAGCGACGCCATTGATCGTCAATTCGGTCGCGCGCCATTCTCCGCGCATCAGCGAGCCCAGGCTGAATTCAACCGCGAGGTTGTCGGCACGCACCGTGCCGGGATCGTTCGGTCCTCCGACCACAACTGAACGGAGCCGCAATGACGGCGACGGCAATAGCCGAGCGACAAGCGCGCCATCAACCCGCACCGGCGCGCCGAGCATACGCGCCGCTTCGGCCTCGAACTGAGGCCGCAACCGGTTCCAGTCAATGAAATAGGGCCCGATCAGCGCGGCGATGAGCGCAATAATGAACGTGATCGCCAGACCGAGCAGCGTCGTCTGCACGGTATCTCCCCCTGAACCGTTTCGACAAGATCGAATTCCGCCTTGGCAGACATCCGCGCCACGCCCGGATTGCCGCATCGGTCCGAGCCCGGCAACCGTAGCAGAACGAACGCCGACTCCACTTAATATAGTGCCAACTGTGGCGAAGTCGCAGCGATAGCCGGCAGGAACCAGTGCCCTTTGTGCAGGCTACGGGCTATGACCGCGCTCTAGGCATGGACGGCGTGTTCGGCATTACGCCAACGGTATGATTTTCCCCGGATTCAGAATGTTGTCGGGATCGAGCGCTTTCTTCAGCGCCCGCATGGCAGCGATGGCTTCGGGCCCAAGCTCGGCGTTGAGATATTTCTGCTTGCCCTGCCCGATGCCGTGCTCGCCGGTGCAGGTGCCGTCCATCGCCTGCGCGCGCCCAACGAGGCGATGCATAAAGTCTTCGCCCCGCGCCATCTCGTCGGCATCGCTGACATCGCACAGCAGGGAACAATGGAAGTTACCATCGCCGACGTGGCCGACGATCGGAGCCAGCAGGTTGAGGCGCTTGAGATCGTCCTCGGTTTCGGTGACGCAATCGGCCAGCCGCGAAATCGGAACGCAGACGTCGGTCGCCACAACGCCTGCGCCGGGACGCAACGCTTTCACCGCCCAATACGCATCGTGCCGCGCCTGCCACAGCCTGGTGCGGTCTTCCGGCTTGGTGGTCCAGACGAAATCGCCGCCGCCGCATTCCTGTGCGATCTCCCGGAATTTTTTCGACTGTTCGGCAACATCGTTCTTGCTGCCATGGAATTCGAGCAACAGCAGCGGCGTCTCCGGCAGCGATAGTTTTGAATAGGGATTGCACGCGCGAACCTGCGCCGCGTTGAGCAGTTCGATCCGCGCCACCGGAATTCCAGTCTGGATCGCGAGGATGACGGCATTGCAGGCGCCTGCCACCGTCTTGAACGAGCAGGCCGCAGCCGCGATGGTCTCGGGGATTCCGCGCAGCCTGATGGTCAGTTCCGAAATGATGCCGAGCGTGCCTTCGGCGCCGACAAAAAGGTGCGTCAGATCATAACCCGCCGATGATTTCTTCGCGCGCGTTCCCGTTGTGATGATTTCGCCATCCGCGCGCACCACTTTGAGCGCCAGCACGTTGTCGCGCATGGTGCCGTATCGCACCGCGTTGGTGCCGGAAGCGCGAGTCGAAGCCATGCCGCCGAGCGAAGCATCGGCGCCAGGATCGATCGGAAAGAATACGCCCTGGTCGCGCAATTGTTCGTTCAGCAGCTTGCGGGTAAGGCCGGGTTGGATGACGCAGTCGAGATCCTCGGGATGAACCGCCAGAATCCTGTTCATGTCCCGCAGGTCGATGCAGATGCCGCCCGCCGGCGCATTAACCTGTCCTTCCAGCGATGTCCCGGTGCCGAACGCGATCACCGGTACACGATTGGCGGCGCAAATCCGCACCACATCCTGGATGTCGGCGGTCTCCTGCGCCATGACCACGGCATCCGGCGGCTCAGTTTCGAGCCACGTCGTCGTATGGCCATGCTGCTCACGCACTGCCTGCGAGGTGACGAGCCGATTGCCGAACCGCGCGGCGAGCGCTTCAATGGCGCCTGCCAGCGCCTTCGGCTCCGGCCGTTTGAGGGAAGCAGCTTTTGTAACGTCCACGAGCGTTTTCTCCCTGGCGAAAAGACCGTGGCAAAGGATGCAAAACCGGTCAAGGCACCGGACGAACACAAGATAAAGGGTGATGACGATGTCTACGGCCGGCGCTGACCCGACAATCAGCAAGCTCCCATTTCGGGCCCCTACTATGCAGATCGAGTCGCAATGGATCGACTACAACGGCCATCTCAACATGGCCTATTACAACGTCCTGTTCGACCGCGCGATCGACCAGTTCTGGCTAGAATTGGGAATCGGCTCCGAATACATGAAGACCCGCAACGGCTCCACGTTCACGGCCGAGTGCCACGTGCGATACCTGCGGGAAATCCACCTCGGAGATCCCATGCAAGTTTCCGTTTTGCTGGTCGCGGCCGACGAAAAACGCCTGCATACCTTCCAGGAATTGCGGCATGCTACGGAGGGGTTGTTGTCGGCAACCTCCGAGAACCTGACCGTTCACATCGATATGGCGGCTCGCAGAGTCGCGCCCTTCCCGGCTGATATTCGCGCCGGCATCCAGCGCGTGCTTGAGGTCCACGAGCGGTCTGCGCGTCCCGAGGGCATCGGCCGCAAAATCGCCATGCCCTCGAAGTCGCGTTAGCGGTTACACCCCGGTGCGACGGCCCCGCATCAGCCCGACCACCGCCGAAACCACAAACAGAATCAGCGCGATGAAAAAGATGATCTTGGCGATTTCGATAGAGGCGCCCGCGATGCCTCCGAAGCCCAGGATGCCTGCAATCAATGCGATCACGAGAAACGTTACAACCCAGCTCAGCATGACCTTGATCTCCATTCCGAGCGCGCCTCGCGCGCAGACTGAGAAAACAATCCATGGCTGGAACAAAGGTTCCATGCCGCCTTTTGCCGAGCGCATCTGAAAAATCACAGGTTTTACGGAACAAAACCGCGATCGCAGGCCCGGAATCGCTTGCATGCTGGAGAATGGGAAAACTGATGCCAATCGCGTCAGTGCCCCTATATATCCCTTCAATCCTTCTAAGAAGGCTCCCCTTCACCACCCCGCAATGCCATCGTGGGGACAAGACGATTCGCATGACCGAGCCGAACAGATTGATCCATCACGACGTACCCGAGCACCAGCCAGCCGCCGGTGGCATCGCTGCGCGCGCGCGCGCAGCGGCAACGCCGCAGTATTTGGCTGGGCTCAATCCGGAACAGCGCGAAGCAGTGGAAACGCTGGACGGACCGGTACTGGTGCTGGCTGGGGCGGGTACCGGCAAGACCCGCGTGCTGACGACACGCATCGCGCATATCCTCAGTCAGGGCCACGCCCGCCCTGGCGAAATCCTGTCGGTGACCTTCACCAACAAGGCCGCGCGCGAGATGAAGCATCGGCTCGGTCAGATGCTCGGACAAGCGGTGGAAGGCATGCCGTGGCTCGGCACCTTTCATTCCATCGGCGGCCGAATTCTGCGCGTTCATGCCGAACTGGTGCAGCTTAAATCCAACTTCACCGTTCTCGATGTGGACGACCAGATCCGTTTGCTTAAACAGCTTCTGCAGGCCGACAACATCGACGACAAGCGCTGGCCGGCGCGGATGCTGGCCGGGCTGATCGACGGCTGGAAGAATCGCGGTCTGACCCCGGCGCAGGTGCCGTCGGGCGAAGCCGCCGTGTTCGGTAACGGCCGCGGCGGCAAGCTCTATGCCGCCTACCAGGCGCGGCTGAAAATCCTCAACGCCGCGGATTTCGGCGATCTGCTGCTGGAGAACATCCGGCTGTTCCGCGAGCACCCCGACGTGCTGCGGCAATATCAGGGCCGCTTCAAGTTCATCCTCGTCGATGAGTACCAGGATACAAACGTCGCACAATATCTGTGGCTGCGATTGCTGTCGCAGGCGCCGTCCTCTGCCGTCATTCCGGAAGCCGCGCAGCGGCTGTCCGGAATCCATAACCTCAGCGCCGATGAAAAAAGCAAGACAGGGATTATGGATTCCGGGTTCGCGCCAAATGGCGCGCCCCGGAATGACGAAAAGAGCGAGGCACCCCAACCCGCACCCAAAAACATCTGCTGCGTGGGGGACGACGACCAGTCGATCTACGGCTGGCGCGGTGCAGAGGTGGACAACATCCTGCGTTTCGAGCACGATTTTCCCGGCGCCAAGGTGATCCGGTTGGAGCGCAACTACCGCTCCACCGGCCATATTCTCGCGGCCGCCTCGCATTTGATCGCGCATAACGAGGGCCGCCTCGGCAAAACGCTGCGCACGGAGGATGTCGACGGCGAGAAAGTCACCGTCACCGGCTCGTGGGACTCTGAGGAGGAGGCCCGCGCGATCGGCGAAGAGATCGAACAATTGCACCGCGCCGGCAACAAGCTGAACGAGGTCGCGATCCTGGTGCGCGCCTCGTTCCAGATGCGCGAGTTCGAAGACCGCTTTGTCACCCTCGGCCTGCCCTATCGCGTCATCGGCGGTCCGCGCTTCTACGAGCGCGCCGAAATCCGCGACGCGCTGGCCTATCTGCGTATTATCAACTCTCCGGCCGACGATCTCGCCTTCGAACGTATCGTCAACGTGCCCAAGCGCGGCCTCGGCGACGCCACCGTGCAGATGCTGCACGACATCGCCCGCAAACAGCGGATTCCTCTTAGCGAGGCGGCGCGCGCCGTCGTCGACACCGACGAGATGAAGCCGAAGGCGCGCGGCTCGCTACGCGCCTTGCTCGATAGTTTCGACCGCTGGCGCGTACAGCGCGAGACCATGCCGCATACCGAGTTGGCCGAGATCGTGCTCGACGAGAGCGGTTATACCGAGATGTGGCAAAAGGACCGCTCGGCCGATGCCGCGGGGCGCCTCGAAAACCTGAAAGAGCTGGTGCGTTCGATGGAGGAGTTCGAGAACCTGCAAGGCTTCCTCGAACATATTTCCTTGGTGATGGATCGCGACGGAGGTCCCGACGAGGATGCTGTTTCCGTCATGACATTGCATTCCGCCAAGGGACTCGAATTCGACAACGTCTTTCTGCCCGGCTGGGAGGAAGGTCTGTTTCCGCACCAGCGCGCGCTCGACGAACAGGGCCGCGCCGGCCTCGAGGAAGAACGCCGGCTCGCCCATGTCGGCCTGACACGGGCGCGCCGTCGTGCGAAGCTCTACTTCGCCACCAACCGGCGCATTCACGGGTCGTGGTCGACAACCATCCCGTCGCGTTTTCTCGACGAACTGCCGCCGCACAATGTCGAGATCACGGAATCAAAGGGCGGCTCGGGATGGGGCGGAACGAGCGGCTACGGCCCATCGCGTTTCGACAACATGGAATCATTCGGCTCCAGCTATACGACGCCCGGATGGCAACGCGCGCAGGCCAATCGCGGTCGCGGCGGGTTCAATGAAACCGGCACGCCCTACGATGCGAGCAGATCGAAGTCGAAGCGCGCGCCATTGACCATCGAAGGCGAACTGGTCGCCAAATCCACCGGCGCGGACTCCGGCTTCTTACTGGGCGACCGGGTCTTTCACCAGAAATTTGGCTACGGCAAGGTGGCGCGGATCGACGGCAACAAGCTGACCATCGCCTTCGAAAAAGCCGGCGAGAAAAAGGTGGTCGATAGCTTTGTGGAGCGGGTGTAGCCGATTGCGGAACATCACGCGGATTCCTATCTGTTGAGCGGTATTCCCATCGTCCCGCCACCCGGCCGGGATAACCGTCTTTCGTCCCCTTCATTCCTCCTTCTCACAGCGTGTTAAGCCCGCATGCCCTCCATTATTTCTGTTTCCGGTCTGTCGAAGACCTACGCGTCCGGCTTCACCGCGCTGAAGACCATCAACCTCAATATCAACCGAGGTGAGATTTTTGCGCTGCTGGGCCCCAACGGCGCCGGCAAGACGACGCTCATCAGCATCATCTGCGGTATCGCGAACCCGTCGGCCGGACAGGTGCTGGTAGACGGCTACGATATCCAGCGCGATTATCGGGCGGCCCGCTCGCTGATCGGCCTCGTGCCGCAGGAACTGCATACCGATGCGTTCGAAACGGTCTGGGGCACGGTCAGTTTCAGCCGCGGTCTGTTCGGCAAACCAAAGAACCCGGTTCATATCGAGAAGGTTCTGAGGGACCTGTCGCTGTGGGACAAGAAGGACAACAAGATCGTCACGCTGTCCGGCGGCATGAAGCGCCGCGTGATGATTGCAAAGGCGCTGTCGCACGAGCCGCAGATCCTGTTTCTCGATGAGCCGACCGCAGGCGTCGACGTCGAGCTACGCAAAGCCATGTGGGATATGGTGCGGACGCTGCAAGCCTCAGGCGTCACAATCATTCTGACGACGCATTACATCGAAGAGGCAGAGGCGATGGCCGACCGTGTCGGCGTCATTAACAGGGGCGAAATCATCCTGGTCGAGGAAAAGGCTGCATTGATGCAGAAGCTCGGCAAGAAGCGGCTGAAGCTGCAGCTGCAGGGCAAGGTCGACGCCATACCGGCACCATTGGCGGTCTACAATCTCGAGCTAGCCGAGGGCGGCGGGGAACTGATCTACACCTATGATACCCGGGGCGAACATACCGGCATCACCAGTCTGCTCAGCGATCTCCGCAACGCCGGCATCAAGTTTTCCGATCTCGATACCACCCAGAGTTCGCTGGAAGATATCTTCGTCAGTCTGGTGAGGGCCTGACATGAACTTCAGGGCTGTGCAGGCGATTTATCGGTTCGAAATGGCACGCACGCTACGCACGCTGTTGCAAAGCATCGTCTCGCCTGTGGTTTCGACATCGCTGTACTTCGTGGTGTTCGGGTCGGCGATCGGTTCACGCATCACGGAGGTTGAAGGCGTCAGCTATGGCACATTCATCGTGCCGGGCCTTGTGATGTTGTCGGTCCTGACGCAGAGCATCACGAATGCATCGTTCGGCATTTATTTTCCGAAATTCGTCGGCACGATTTACGAGATTCTGTCGGCGCCGGTGTCCTACCTCGAGATCGTGCTGGGCTATGTCGGCGCAGCGGCAACCAAGTCCATCATTGTAGGCCTGATCATTCTGACCACCGCAGGGCTTTTCGTGCCGTTGCATATTCATCATCCGGTCTGGATGCTGATCTTCCTGGTCCTCACCTCCGTGACGTTCAGCCTGTTCGGCTTCATCATCGGAATCTGGGCTGATGGTTTTGAGAAACTGCAGATGATCCCTCTGCTGGTGATTACGCCGCTGACCTTCCTTGGAGGAAGCTTTTATTCGATCAACATGCTGCCGGCTGGTTGGCAGACCATCGCGCTATTCAATCCGGTGGTGTATCTCATCAGCGGATTCCGCTGGAGTTTTTACGAAATTTCCGACGTCAGCGTGTCGGTGAGCATCGGCATGACCCTCGGTTTCCTTGCGGTCTGCATGATACTCGTATGGTGGATCTTCAAAACCGGCTACCGTCTGAAGAATTGACGGACATCGAACACGGCAAAAAGCGCGGTCTGGTTGGGCCGGACCGCGCTCTTGGTGTGCAAGTAAAATCCTTATCGATAACAGTGAAAATGGCGGTGCTTCCAATAGCCGCGGCATCGATGGCCGCGGTGGGGCCCGCGATCCGGAATGCCGAGCACGCCCTTGACGCCGCCGACGGCACCACCGACGCCCGCGCCGATTGCACCACCAATCACACCGCCGACCGGACCGGCTGCACGATTACCCTCGCGCGCACCTTGATTGCCCCCACGCTCCATGCCGTTGAACACGCCTTGCGCGTGCGCCAAATGCGGAATGGCGAAGAGGGCCAGCGCCGTCGCCGCTGCCGCTGCCGCGAGTTGCAGCCGGATGGAAGTTTTGATCGGCAATGCTTGGGTTCTGATCTTCATCTGCATCCTCTTGCTGGCTCGACCGCGAATTGGCCTTGTCATTGGATTGAGTAAGCATAACGTGATCGCAGTCCAAAGGTTCCACGGGCACCGTCTTAGCGGTGGCTCGTTATAAAGCGGCCTCCCCGCAGCGTTTTTGACCCTCCGTCGCCTTGGTTATGCCGCTTCGCGAATTAACGATTGCTCCAACCTGCTACTGGCAGCGGAGCCGTTTTGAGTGCATAGAGAGGCGGGGACGGTAGGTGGCATTCGAGCCGAGGTAAAATGCGTACGTTCCTTTTTTCGATCGCAGGTCTGTTGTTTCTTGCTGCCGGCAGCGCCGCCCAGGCGAAGGTGTCGATCGTTGTCGACAAGGACAATCAGCAGATGACCGTCTCCGTCGACGGCGTCGAGCGCTATCATTGGCCGGTCTCGACCGGAAACCCATCGCACGAAACCCCAAACGGCAGCTTCCGAACTTTCCGCATGGAAGCCGACCATTTCTCCAAGGAATTTGATGACGCCCCGATGCCGCACTCGATCTTCTTCACCAAGATCGGTCACGCCATCCATGGCACATTCTCCGAGGGCAGCCTCGGCGTGCCGGTGTCGCACGGCTGCGTACGCATTTCGCGCGCCAATGCAACGACGCTTTATGCGCTGGTGCAGAAGGACGGTGTCCTCAACGCCACCGTCACACTGACCGGATCGTCGCGCGTCGCGCTGGCGCGTAATCCGCGCAGCAAGCGCCCAACCGATGTCGCACGTCGCGACCCGGCGCCGGACTACCGGTCTTACGATGCGGCCGGAAATCCGGTCGACCTGACGCCACAACGATCCGCTCCTGTTCAGCAGCCGCAGGCCGTGGTTGGCAACGACGGCTATATCTACCCGGCGGACGGCAGTTCCAGCGATCAGCGCTATCCCGCGCCGCGCGGCTATCGCCGCCTCTACGACGCACAGAACGTTCCTCAGCAGCAACAGCAGCAGTATTACGGTGGTCAGCCCGGCTATGCGCAGCCCTATCAGCCGCAAGTCTACGCGCCGCGGCCGTATCAGCCGCGCGGCCTGTTCATGGATATGAACGACTGATTGCTACTGATTCTCGCCGTCGCGAAGCCGTCGCCAGACCGCGCCGAGGATATTGGAATAGTCGTCGGTCCAGACGCGCTGGTTTTCGGTAGGATCGGTGAGTGCCCATTTGCCCGACGACGCCAGCGTCCCGACGTCGGCATCCTCCCGCGCCGAGATCACCACATTGGTCGCGAAGATGTATTCGTTGTCGCGGCCTGAATCTTCATTATAGACCCAACTCTTAAGCTCATTGGCGTCGGCGATCCCGACGACGACGCTGGCGAGTTCGAGATGCCGGTTCGAGACGTGCATAACAACAGCCCCATGCGGCGCGAGCTTGTCCTTGTAGATTTCCATGGCCTCCTCCGTGGCCAGATGGATTGGAATCGCGTCCGACGAATATGCATCGACAATAATCAGGTCGTAGATGCCCTCGGGTTCGCGCGCGAACGTCAGCCGCGCGTCGCCCATCACAGGCTTCAGCTCCGATTCGCAGTCCCTGACATAGGTGAAGTATTTCGGGTTTTTCGCGGTGTCGACCATCGACTGATCGATCTCGAAGAATCTCCAGTTTTCACCCGGCTGCGACGCACAGGTCAGCGTACCCGCGCCGAGGCCGATCACGGCGACGCGGATCGGGCCGCCCTTACGTTCGCGGATCGCCGCGATGGCCTGCCCGATGCCGCCATCTCTGTGATAATAGGAAATCGGCTCAGGCCGTCCGGTGATCGGCGTACCGTCGTCGTTCTGCAAGCGTTCGGCGCCGTGAATGGTGGTGCCATGCATCAGCACATGATACTGCCCGTTCGGCGTCACGACGATCTTGTGAACGCCGAAGAAACTCCGCACCGTCTCGACCCGCCCGTCATCGGCGGGATAGACACGGATCAGCACCAGCGCCAGCATCATGGTTGCAGCAACCTTCCAGCGATTCACCCGCGCCGCGACGGCAAGCAACGCGGCCAGCACCGCAACCGCGCCGATGATCCAGACCCGGTGATCGTCCAACCAGGACCACACTGCGCCGCGAGAATATGCCGGTGTCACCAGCGCCGCCGCAATCAGGGCGAGAACCGGGATATACCAGAGGCTCCAGCGCGGCAGAAACTCGTCCCGGGCCGGACGGCACAGCGCGGCCAGCCCCAGCAGGATCGGATATTCGGCAATCCATGAGAAGATGAATGGCGCGATCAAGCCTGCGAACAGGCCGCCGACCATACCGCCGAACGACAGCGCGACATAAAAGCCGGTCAGATAGCGCGATGCCGGACGGGTGCGCGCCAGTTCGCCATGACATGCCATGGCAATCACGAAGAAGCAGAGTTGATGACCGCCAAGCGTCAGCAGCAGATTCTGCTCGCCACCGATCGCCAGCAGGATGACGACACCGGCGATGGCGAGCGGTTGCAGCGCCAGCATCCATTGGTGCGGCAACAGCGGGCGCGACTGGAACACCAGCACCCATGTCAGCAGATACAGCGACAGCGGCAGCACCCACAGCAGCGGCGCGGCGGCGACGTCCGTCGAGATGTGCGCGGTGACCGCGATCAGCAGGCCCGATGGAACGGCGGCCAGGAAAATCCAGCGCAGCCGCAGCGCCCAGTCCGGCGCCAGGGCGTTGACATCATCGTCGGCAGCCGCCGTCGCGACTGGCGGCGAGCGCAGCAACAATACGCCGCATCCGGCGATCAGCAGGATCAGAAGGCCGTATCCGCCAGTCCAGAGCAGGTTCTGCGCGCGCAAGGTCAGCATCGGCTCCAGCAGCACCGGATAAGACAGCAGCGCGAGAAAGCTTCCGATATTCGACGAGGCATAGAGGAAGTAAGGATCGGGACCGTCGGGATGTCCGGTACGGACGAACCAAGCCTGCAACAGCGGATTGTTCGCTGCCAGCGCGAAGAATGGAAGGCCGATCGAGACCGCGAACAGCGCCAGCAGCCAAATCGCGTAACCGCTCGACGGCGGTTCGCCCCAGCCGCCCGCGATCGACAGCGGCAATGTCAGGAGCGCAACGACGAGCAGCGCCAGATGGATCGCCACCGGCACGACGCGGCTGCGCAGCTTCATCAGAAAGTGCGCGTAGGCATAGCCGCCGAGCAGCAGCGACTGGAAGAACACCATCGCCACGGACCACACCGCCGGCGAACCGCCGAGCCGGGGCAGCACCATTTTCGTAAATAGCGGCTGCACCGAAAACAGCAGCAGCGCGCTGGTGAAGATCGCCACGGTATAGACCACAAGGATCAGCCTGTTGCGGGGCGCGGAAGGCCGATCCGGCGCGGAGGACGGCGGCGATGAGGTCATGAAGGCTCCGGCAGGAGGCCGGCAGCGACCGGCGACAGGGACATGGCAAAACAGCGACGATTGAACGCGTACGCCGCTGGCAACGCAAGCGCGGCAGCGAGCCCGAAATCGATCCGCCGGTCTTGTGCCGTCCCTCGCCGTCTCCGATAAAGACGCCTGCGAAACTGGACGGCTGCCGAACAAGTCAGATCGTCAAAGGACTCGAAGCGGATATGCCAGAGACCGACGTCGTCATCATCGGCGCAGGCCATAACGGCCTCACCTGTGCGGCCTATCTCGCGATGGCCGGACTGCGGGTCAGGGTCGTGGAGCGGCGCAAGGTGGTTGGCGGCGCGGCGGTGACCGAGGAATTCCATCCCGGATTCCGCAACTCGGTCGCGGCCTACACCGTCAGCCTGCTTAATCCGAAGGTCATCGCGGACCTGCGACTGCACGACCACGGCCTGCGGATCGTCGAACGCCGCGCCCAGAACTTTTTGCCCGCTCCCGATGGCCGCTACCTCCTCACTGGCGAAGGCCGCACCGCAGCGTCGATCGCCAGCTTGAGCGAACGGGATGCCGGCGCAATCGGCGGCTTTATGCGCGAATTGGAAGAGATCGCCGATGTGATCCGGCAATTCGTGCTGCGCGCGCCACCGAATCTGGTCGAGGGGTTTGGCCTCAATGCGGCGCACGAGATCGTCAACGCGATCAGCTCCGCTGGAATCCTGCGCGGCCTCTCGCTTGAGCAGCAGCGCAGCCTGCTCGATCTGTTTACGCGATCGGCCGGGGACATGCTGGACGACCGCTTCGAGACCGATCTGGTCAAGGCGCTGTTCGGCTTCGACGCCATCGTCGGCAACTATGCCAGCCCCTACGCGGCAGGCTCGGCCTATGTGATGCTGCACCATGCTTTCGGAGAGGTGAACGGCAAGAAGGGCGTGTGGGGCCACGCGATCGGCGGCATGGGCGCGATCACCCAGGCCATGGCCGCTTCAGCGCGCGCGCATGGCGTCGAGATCGAAGTCAATGCCGGTGTGCGCGAGATCATTGTGGAGCGCGATCACGTGGTCGGCGTTGTTCTCGACAACGGAAACACCATTCGCGCAAAATATGTCGCGGCGAGCGTCAACCCAAAACTGCTTTACACGCGGCTGCTGCCCACCGGCGCGCTGCCGGCCGGCTTTCTCGAGCGCATCAAGAACTGGCGCAACGGCTCCGGGACATTCCGGATGAACGTGGCGCTATCCACCCTTCCCTCGTTCTCCGCCCTGCCGGGCACGGGCGATCACCTCGGCGCCGGCATCATCATCGGCCCCGGCCTCGGCTACATGGATCGCGCCTGGCAGGACGCGCGTCAGTTCGGCTGGAGCCGCGAACCGGTGGTCGAGCTTCTGATCCCGTCGGTGATTGATGACTCCCTCGCGCCATCCGGCCAGCATGTGGCTAGCCTGTTCTGCCAGCACGTGGCGCCGCAGTTGCCTGATGGCGCGTCCTGGGACGACCATCGCGACGAGGTCGCCGACCTCATGATCGCGACCGTTGAGCGTTACGCGCCGGGTTTTGCTGCGAGCGTGATCGGCCGGCAGATCCTGTCGCCGCTCGATCTCGAGCGCGAGTTCGGCCTGCTCGGCGGCGACATTTTTCACGGCGCGTTAACACTGAACCAGTTGTTTTCGGCCCGGCCGATGCTCGGCCATGCCGACTATCGCGGGCCGCTGAAAGGTCTCTACCATTGCGGGTCCGGCGCGCATCCCGGTGGCGGCGTGACCGGCGCACCTGGCCATAACGCCGCGCGTGTGATCCTCAAGGATAATCGCGGGCTGTTCAGCCGAGGCGACTGAGCGGCGCTGACGTCAAAACACCAACAGGACGTAGATCGCAAACATCGGCGTCAGCAGAAGCGCTCCCGCGCAAAGGCCGACCACCCAAACGGTATCCTCGGCCCCAAGGCCAAACGTCCTTCCAATCGGCCGGAAATTCATGCTTCGCATGTTCATGACGCCCCGCGTTCTGCTTGGAACATCGGTACGACAAACCTCTAAAAAACCTCGCCGCGATTTCGCTAGGATTTCGACACAGGCGCTACCGCGGATTAACCTTCACGGTTACCGACGCAATTCACGGTTCGTCCGCCTTTTTGCCTGTCGATAAGGCTGTCGAAATCCTGCGCAGAACCTGGTATCAGGGTGAGGAAAAGCTTGTGGATAACCCTGTGGAAAAGCTGTGGATATCGATCTGAAAAGGTCTGCAATAGCAGGCCACCGCTCCGGCGCGCGGGCTGCCTTCTTGAAGGCTCGGATCCCGCCCGCCAATGCGTTTTCCATCGTCTAAGTCTGCGATTTGCACTAAAGCAAGTGCCTAGCGAAAGTAGGCAAGTACCGGGGGTCCATGTGCTGCAAATAGTTGTTCGGGTCTTTCTCACGGTCCTTGTGCCGCTATACGGGGGTTATGCCGACGCATCCAGAAACGATCTGATGATCTACGTGCTCGTAGCGGCTGCATGGTCTCTCTGGGCCTACGGCCAACCGGGACCCCAACAGCTTTGGCAAACGGGCGGCGTGGCCGGAGTCTTGAAGGGCTGGCTTGTCATGTCGGCTGCCGTTTTGATCATAGCCGCACCGGCCTTTGCCATCGGCTACTATGTCTTACGACCTGAACCTCTTTGACGCCGACCTGCCCATGACCGACGCGCTCACGCCCGCGACCAGCCGCGCCACCCTGGCCGTCGGCGAGGAGCAGACCGCGCGGCGGGTCGCCGATCTCCTGACCGAAACTCTTGAGGACGGCGAAGCGGCCGTCGCCGCGTTCGCGCGCAGCGAGGGACGCT
>JBDTCP010000088.1:0-10396 GCA_039923555.1 Nitrobacter sp. | reverse complement strand
CATAACGATACCGAGCAGGCGGTCGCCAATTCGCTTGCCGCGGTGCGCGCGGGGGCGCGGCAAATCCAGGGCACCCTGAACGGTCTCGGCGAACGCTGCGGCAACGCCAATCTGTGCTCGCTGATCCCCACGCTGAAGCTGAAGGAGGAATTCGCCGACGCCTTCGACATCGGTGTGTCCGAGGACCGCCTCGCGACCCTGTTGCAGGCGTCGCGTATGCTCGACAACATGCTCAATCGCGCGCCGAACCGGCATGCGCCCTACGTCGGCGAAAGCGCGTTCGTCACCAAGACCGGCATTCATGCCTCCGCGATCCTCAAGGATCCCACGACCTACGAGCACGTCGCGCCGGAATCTGTCGGCAATCGCCGCAAGGTGCTGGTGTCGGACCAGGCCGGCCGCTCCAACGTGCTGGCGGAACTGGAGCGCGCCAATATCGCTTTCGACAAAAATGATCCGAAACTGGGCCGGCTGCTCGAGGAACTGAAGGAGCGCGAGGCCGCGGGTTACGCCTACGAGTCGGCGAACGCGTCGTTCGATCTGCTAGCGCGGCGCACGCTCGGCTGCGTGCCGGAGTATTTCAATGTCGAGCAGTTCGACGTCAACGTCGAGCAGCGCTACAATTCCAACGGCCGGCGCGTCACCGTCGCGATGGCGGTAGTGAAGGTCAAGATCGACGGCGAAACCATGATCTCGGCTGCCGAAGGCAACGGCCCGGTCAACGCGCTCGACGTCGCCTTGCGCAAGGATCTGGGCAAATATCAGAAATACATCGAGGGACTGAAGCTGATCGATTACCGCGTGCGTATCCTCAATGGAGGTACCGAGGCGGTGACGCGCGTGCTGATCGAGAGTGAGGACGAGCAGGGCGAACGCTGGACCACGATCGGCGTGTCACCCAACATCATCGATGCGTCGTTTCAGGCTTTGATGGATTCGATCTTCTACAAGCTGGTGAAGTCCGGCGCTCCGGTGTGAGGGACGGGTCATGATCGATCAAGTGTCCCTGGCTGTCAGCGATCTTGCGCGTTCGGTTGCGTTTTACGAACTTGCGCTCGCTCCACTCGGACTATCGAAGTTGGTGGCGCGGCCGGCGATGGTCGGGTTTGGAATCTTGTCCGGAAGTCTGGATCAACCTGCGCAGCGGGATGGCAGCGCTGTCGCCAGACAACGGTGCCCACCTTTGCCTTCGCGCGAAAACGATAGGCGAGGTCGATGCGTTCCATGCCGCTGCCGTTGCCGCCGGCGCGCATTCGGAAAGCGCGCCTTCGCTCCGCCCGCATGACCGCGTGCGATATTATGCTGCGTTTATCGTCGATTTCGACGGCAACCGGATTGAAGCGGTGACGTTTCCGAATGACGACACGTGACCGGCGGGTTGACCCGCGATTTATCGTTACAGCCGCTGCGCGACGTCCGGCGCGAGCTCCTTGGAATCCGGCGGCGTCTTGGCGGCGGCGGAACGAAGCGTCGGCAGAATATCCTCGACGCGTTCGGCTTTGAGAACTTCAACAGCGAGTGTCGGCCGGATGAACGCGGTCGCACGCATGTGCGTCAGCAGTTCAAGGAACGGCTCCCAGAAGCCGTCGATGTTCGCGAGCAGGATCGGCTTGCTGTGGCGTCCGAGCTGTTGCCAGGTGAGCTGTTCGACCAGTTCCTCAAGCGTACCGATGCCGCCGGGAAGAGCGATGAAGGCATCCGAACGCTCGAACATCAAACGCTTGCGCTCGTGCATATCGTGCGTGACGATCATTTCCTGGACGCGTGATAGCGCGTTCTCGCGCGCCGTGAGAAAATCAGGAATGATGCCGGTTACGGAACCGCCATGGTCGAGCGCCGAGGTGGCGACGGCCCCCATCAGGCCGACCGAGCCGCCGCCGTAGACCAGTCTGACACCGTTTTCAGCGAGGGATTTTCCGAGCGCGATCGCTGCCTGGACAAACCTGGGATTGGTACCGGGGCCTGAGCCGCAATAGACACAGACCGTCTTGATGATGTTCATGGACTCGATTTGGCACCGCAAAATGACAGCGTCAAGCCTTCGGTGCGTGTCGCGGGGAGGCCGGTTTCCTCCGGCGGCGCCGTGGGCGGCAAAAGAATCGCGGGGTTGAGGGGTGCATGCAGCATCCAAACACTCTATATGACAGCCGATATATGACACCGATCAGACGACATTCTCGGCGACAAACGCCGGCTTTCGGTTCGGGCGCACTCAATGGCTAGTCCCCACGCAGCCGGTGCGTCGGCGGAGCCTTTTGACGATCCGATCCGGCGCGCGACGCTCGGCAGAGCGCTGCTGCATCTTTGGCCCTACATGTGGCCCGGTGATCGCGCCGACCTGAAGATGCGTGTGGTCTGGTCGATGGTGCTGTTGCTTGCGGCGAAGGTCGCGACGCTGACGGTTCCGTTCACTTTCAAATGGGCGATCGACGCGCTGAATGGCGCGGGAAGCGCGCCGGTGCAGCCCGACAACTGGGCGATGTGGCTGATCGTGTCTCCGCTCGCGATGACCGCCGCTTATGGCTCGATACGCGTGCTGATGGCACTGCTCACGCAGTGGCGGGACGGTATCTTTGCCATGGTTGCGATGCACGCAGTCCGCAGGCTGGCATACCAGACATTCGTCCACATGCACGAGCTGTCGCTGCGGTTTCACCTCGAGCGCAAGACCGGCGGGCTGACTCGCGTACTCGAACGGGGCCGCAACGGCATCGAGGGAATGGTCCGGCTCGTTATCCTTCAGCTCGTTCCGACGGCGGTCGAAGTCGGGCTGCTTACCGCCGTGCTGTTGTGGCAATTCGACTGGCGCTACGTGCTGGTGACGCTAGCGACCGTCGTGGTCTACATGGTCTTCACTTATCAGGCGACGAAGTGGCGGATTGAAATCCGTCGCCGGATGAACGATTCCGATTCCGACGCCAATACCAAGGCGATCGACTCGCTGCTGAACTATGAGACGGTGAAGTATTTCGGCGCCGAGCTGCGTGAAGCGAAGCGATACGACCGGTCGATGGAGCGCTTCGAAACCGCAAGCGTGCAGACCTATACGTCGCTGTCGGTGCTGAACGCGGGGCAGGCGGTCATCTACACGGCCGGGTTGACGGCAGTCATGGTGTTGTGCGCAATTGGCGTGCGCAACGGCACGCATACGGTGGGCGATTTCGTCATGGTCAACGCCATGATGATCCAGCTCTACCAGCCGCTCAATCTGATGGGCATGGTCTATCGCGAGATCAAGCAGTCGATCATCGATATCGAGCAAATGTTCGGCGTGCTGACGCGCAACCCCGAAGTGAAAGATCGCCCCGATGCGCAGCCGTTGCGCGTCGAACGTGGGTCGGTGCGATTCGATGACGTTCGGTTTTCGTACGACCCGGATCGTCCGATCCTGAAAGGTCTGAGCTTCGAAGTGCCGGCCGGAAAGACGGTGGCGATCGTCGGACCCTCGGGTGCGGGCAAATCGACGATCTCGCGTCTTTTGTTTCGTCTTTATGATGTGTCGGGCGGCCGTATCCTGATCGATGGTCAGGACATTCGTAACGTCACGCAGACCTCACTTCGCGCGGCGATCGGAATGGTGCCGCAGGATACCGTGCTGTTCAACGATACTATCCGTTACAACATCAGTTACGGACGCTGGGATGCGACCGATGATGAAGTCGAGGCGGCGGCTCAAACGGCCCAGATCGACGGCTTCATCAGGATGTCGCCGAAGGGTTATGAGACCGAGGTCGGCGAGCGTGGGTTAAAACTGTCCGGCGGCGAAAAACAGCGCGTGGCCATCGCCCGCACGGTGCTGAAGGCGCCGCCGATTCTCGTGCTGGACGAGGCGACCTCGGCACTCGACAGCCACACCGAGCATGAAATCCAGGAGGCTCTCGAACGGGTATCGCGCAACCGGACGTCGCTGGTGATCGCGCACCGGTTGTCGACCGTCGTAGGTGCCGACGAAATTATCGTGCTTGATCAGGGGCGTATCGCTGAACGGGGAACCCATGCCGAGCTCTTGGCAGCCGAAGGTCTTTACGCCAGTATGTGGAATAGACAGCGCGAGGCGCAGGAGGCGCGGGAAAAACTGGCGCTGATCGGCGATGAGGACGACGCGCCCAACCGGGTAGCTCCGCCTGTGGATAATCCGCTGGTGGCGCCGGCCGCCGCGGCAGAGTAGAATAAATCTAAGGCCCTCACGAATCAGGCCATCGGGTTGAATTTGCCGCGTGGCTTGCAGATCGTAATTTCTGCGATGCGGTTTCCGAATAATGGGTTCTGAACAATACGGATGCTGCTTGAGGGTCGAGACGCGTGTTTCCATAAAACCCATCTTCACATTCGCAGATTAGGTTCCCATGGCCATCATAGATCGACAGACTCTGCTATCCATCGCCAAATCCATCCGTGCGCAAATTCCGCCGATTCATCCAAAGGGTTACCCCTTCGTCGGCGGCTTCGCGCTTGTCAGCATCCTTCTGTTCTGGCTCTGGACGCCGCTGGGCTGGATCGGAACGCTGCTCACTGTGTGGTGCGCGTTCTTCTTTCGCAATCCGGTCCGTGTGACGCCGATCCGCGAGGGTCTTGTTCTCGCGCCAGCCGACGGTCGCATCTCGATGATCACGCAGGCCACGCCGCCGGCCGAACTCGAAATCGGTTACGAGCCACTGCTGCGCATTTCGATCTTCCTGAGCGTGTTCGATTGCCACATCAATCGCAGTCCGGTCGCGGGGCGGATCGAACGGATCGTTTACCGTCCCGGCACCTTCATCAATGCCGACCTCGACAAGGCAAGCGAGGACAACGAGCGCAACTCGCTCGTGATATCGACGCCGAACGGACAGGTCGGGGTGATCCAGATTGCTGGGTTGGTGGCGCGGCGAATCGTCTCGTTCGTGCATGAGGGGCAGACGCTCGGAGCTGGCGAACGCTTCGGGCTGATCCGCTTCGGCTCACGTCTCGACGTCTACCTGCCGCCGGGGACGCCAGCGCTGGTATCCGAAGGGCAGACCGCGATTGCCGGCGAAACGGTGCTGGCTGATTTCCAGCTTGGCGGCGGCGAGCGGACCTATCGCAGCAATTGACCATCGGAGCGGCAGCGCCGAAAGGCTGCCGCGCCGGTGGCGGAGTAGATCTGGCCTTGCTATATTGAACGCGTGCAGACGCCACACGATCCAAAATCGCCCGAGATGCGCCGCCGCCGGTTTCGCCCGATCCCGCTGCGGATGCTGGTGCCCAATTTCATCACGTTGCTGGCGATTTGCGCGGGCCTGACGGCGATCCGGCTTTCGACCGAGGGGCGGATGGAGCTGGCGGTGGGGGCCATCGTGTTCGCGGCTGTCCTCGATGGGCTCGACGGGCGTGTGGCCCGCATGATCAAGGGACAGTCGAAATTCGGCGCTGAACTCGACAGCCTTGCGGACTTTGTCAATTTCGGCGTCGCGCCCGGCTTGATCCTGTATTTCTGGCAGTTGCACGATCTCAACAACGTCGGCTGGATCGCGGCGATGATTTTCGCGATCAGCGGCGGTCTGCGACTCGCCCGCTTCAATGCGACGATGGACGATCCGAACAAGCCCGCATTCGCGGCGAATTTCTTTACCGGCGTGCCCGCGCCAGCGGGCGCGATCGCGGTGCTTCTGCCGATCTATTTGTCGTTTCTTGGCGTTCCGCAGCCGCCCGCGGTGCTGACGGCGTTTTACACGCTGCTGATTGCGATCCTGATGGTGTCGCGGCTGCCTGTTTTCTCCGGCAAGATGGTCGGCATGCGCGTGGAGCCCGAGCTGGTGCTGCCGGTATTCGTGTCGGTGGTGTTCTTCATCGCGCTCTTGATCAGTTATCCCTGGGTCGTCCTGTCCTTCAGTTCAATCATTTTTCTGTTGACCCTCCCGGTTGGATGGAGGTCCTACCGCGACCAGGATCGCAAGGCTGCGCAGCAGACATTTTCGGTTGCGCCATCTGCCGAAGCCACGCCGCCAGCCGCTCCAATCCGGAAACGGGAGCAGGACAATCGGCCTTCCCGCCCGCATTGAAACCTCGCCGGTGAGGCTATCGTCGCGCCGGCGCGTGGCATATAAGCCGCTGGTGGTGTGCCGCAGATTCTTTGCGCGCACAGTGATGATCCGCTCCGCGGTCCGTCGCCTCTCTCGTTCTGAAGAAGCTGAGGGACGACGCGTTGGTCGTCCGATTCACCGGCGCTGTCGGGCGATCACGACTTGGCTTCAGCCGAGACCCTGAAAATCATGGTTAGCAAAGTATTAAATCGCCGCGGGAAACCTGGCGCCGGCTGCGTTCGGCAGATGCGCTGGTAGCAAAAGGAATGCCGATTTCGCGCTTGCCTTTGCGCGGCGCCCCTTAAGCTTTACGCCTCTTTAATGGCGCCAACGCTAGGGTAATAACGCGCGGCTTAGAATGAACCGCGCCGCTGTCCAGGATGGCCGGTGGTTCGCGTGCGTTGGAGTTCTCCATGGATATCATGACGGGTGCCGGACTTGCTTTCGGCATGATCGTTGTTGCCGTGATGGTCTTCATGGGCGGCGATCTCCACATGTTCGTCAGCGAACATGCCATGATCATCATTTTCGGCGGATCAATCGCTGCGACGATGATCCGCTTCCCGCTCGGCGCGATTCTTCATGGCTTGCCGCTCGGCGCCAAGTTTGCCTTTACCATGAGCCGGCTGTCAGCGCGCGACCTTGTCGACGAACTGGCGCGGATCGCCGAGATCGCCCGCAAGCAGGGGCCGGTCGGCCTCGAAAAAGTCGAGACCAACGAGCCCTTCCTGGCCAAGGGAATCCGGTTTGTCGCGGACGGCTACGATCTCGAGTTCATCCGGGACAATCTAGAGCGTGATCGCGACAATTTTCTCATGCACCTCGATGAGGGAAGCAAGATCTACCGCGCTATCGGCGATTGCGCGCCGGCGTTCGGCATGATCGGTACCCTGATCGGCATGGTGCAGATGTTCGCGAACATGACCGATCCCTCCAAGCTCGGTCCGTTCATGGCGACCGCGCTGCTCGCGACGCTCTACGGGGCGCTCGTCGCCAACCTGTTCTGCCTGCCCATCGCGGACAAGCTGCACGGCAAGTTGCTGGACGAGGAAACCAATCGCACCCTGATCATCGACGGCATTCTGATGATCCGGGATTCCAAGAGCCCGACGCTGGTACGCGAAATGTTGCTCGCCTACTTGCCGGAGAAGCATCGCCACGAAGAAGGTGAGCCGGTTCCGGCGTGATCTGACGATAGAGCATTTTCCGGCTAAGTGGAATCCGGTTAGCCGTAAGAAAATGCTCTCAATTAATAACTTGCGCGTACTCTGATCGCAAAACCGGTATCCACTTTTGCGGAATACGCGCTAGTCGGGAAACCAGCAATGGCCAAGAAAAAACGCGGCGATGCGCATGGCGGAGGGCACGGCTGGTTCGTCACGTTCGCCGATTTGATGGGCCTGATGATGAGCTTCTTCGTGATGCTCGTCGCATTCTCCACCATGGATAACAACAAGCTCAAAATTGTCGCGGGCTCGATGCGCGACGCCTTCGGCACTCAGACCGAGGTGCGATATTCCGGCATCATCGAATCGGATGGTCTGCCAACACGGCCCAAACTGAAGAACTCCGCGCACGTCCCGCCGCAGGATACGTCCACCAACCCAACTCCCGACGAGCAGGAGCGCTCCAAGACGGCCGGCGCTCGCCTCAAGACAGATCGCGAGTTCGCGCTCGCGTCGGCGTCGCTGCGGCAGGCGCTGCAGGACATGCCCGAACTGACCGAGCTCTCCAAGCACATCATGTTCGAGGAGACCAAGGAAGGGCTCAATCTGGAGATTGTCGACCAGGATGGCCGGTCGATGTTCGCAGACGGGTCCAAGCTGCCTTACGACCGGACGCGCATGCTGATCAGGAAGCTCGCGGCTCCACTGAAGGCGACGCCTTTGCGGATTTCGATCACCGGTCACACCGCCTCGAACTTCATGCCGACGCACAGCGATTATGACGGCTTCGATCTGTCCGCGGACCGCGCCAACGCCGTTCGCCAGATTCTCGAGCGGGAGGGATTGCCGTCGAGCCATATCTTCGCGGTATCCGGCAAGTCGGACAGCATGCCTCTATTTCCGGACGATCCGTCGCTGGCGGCGAACCGGCGCGTAACCATCACTTTGATGCGCGAGGCGCCTCCGTTGCCTCCAAATTTGAAGCCCTGATTTATCCACAATACTATTTTACCGGACCGGGCTGGCTGCCGGTAGGTCTATGACGGCTGTCAATGCTATGCTCGCGGATTGACGGGCCTTTGCTTGTGGGCGATAGCCCGGATCAAAACAATCATCAGAACGTTTGCAAGGCATCATGGCCGTCAGCGAAACACCCGCCGAAGCCACAGGCGAAGCTTCGGCAACAACGACCCGTTTCTGGCCGTTAATGCTCGGAAGCATCGGTGTCGTCTTTGGCGATATCGGAACGTCGCCCTTGTATGCGTTCCGCGAGGCAGTTGCCGGAGCGGCTCAGGGTGCGCCGCCATCGCGAGCCATTGTGCTCGGCGTTCTCTCGCTGATCCTCTGGGCGCTCCTTATCGTTGTCACTGCCAAATACGTCCTTCTGCTGTTGCGCGCTGATAATAACGGCGAGGGTGGAACACTCTCGTTGATGGCGCTGGGGCAGCGCGCGCTCGGCCGGTCGAGCTGGGTACTTCTGGCGCTTGGGGTGGTCGGCGCAGCCATGTTCATCGGCGACTCCATGATTACGCCGGCGATCTCGGTGTTGTCAGCCGTTGAAGGCCTCAAAATCGCTGCGCCCGCCCTTGAGCATTATGTCGTGCCGCTGACGGTCGTCATCCTTGTTATCCTGTTTTCCGTCCAAAGTAGCGGGACGGCGCGCGTCGCGACCGCGTTCGGTCCGGTCATGGTGATCTGGTTCGGCGTCCTGGCCCTGATGGGCCTGATTCATATCAACGACGATCCGTCGGTCCTGGCTGCCATCAATCCTTGGCACGCGATTCATTTTCTGCTCACCCATGGCACGATCGGTCTGGTGACGCTGGGCGCGGTCTTTCTCGCGGTCACCGGCGGTGAAGCGCTTTACGCCGATCTCGGCCACTTCGGCCGAAAGCCGATTCAGGCGAGCTGGCTGTATTTCATCCTGCCGTCGCTGGTGATCAACTATTTCGGGCAGGGCGCGCTCGTGCTCTCGCATCCCGCCGCGATCGAAAACACGTTCTACCGGATGGTCCCGGAACCATTTCTCTTGCCGCTGATCGTGCTTGCGACAGCGGCGACGGTGATCGCGAGCCAGGCAGTCATTACGGGTGCCTATTCGCTGGTCCGTCAGGCCGTGCAACTCGGCCTGCTGCCGCGTTTCGAGGTCCGCTACACGTCCGAGAGTCATGCCGGCCAGATCTACCTGCCGCGCGTCAACATGCTGTTGCTGATCGGTGTTCTGCTGTTGGTGCTGCTATTCCGCACATCCAGCGGGCTCGCATCGGCCTACGGGATCGCCGTGTCCACCACGATGGTGGCCGACGGCCTCATGGGCTTTGTCGTTGTCTGGAAGCTGTGGAACTGGCGCGTGGCGACGGCCGCCGCATTGATCATCCCGTTCGTGGTCGTCGACATGACGTTTTTCAGCGCCAATCTCCTCAAGCTGCTTGAAGGCGCATGGGTGCCACTTCTGTTCGGCGTCGTCATGGTCGTGCTGATATGGACGTGGCGCCGCGGTGCGGCCATCCTGACCAGCAAGACCCGGCGCATCGAGGTGCCGCTCGTTGATCTCATCAAGAGTCTGGAAAAGCGGCCACCGCATATCGTCAAGGGCACCGCGGTGTTTCTGACCAGCGATCCAAATTTCGTGCCTACCGCGCTGCTGCACAATCTCAAGCACAACAAAATCCTTCACGAGCATAACGTCATCCTGACGATCGAAACCGCGCAAACCCCACGCGTCGATCCCACCGAGCGGGTTCGCATGGAAAATATCAGCGAGAAGTTCTCGACGGTCAGACTCCGCTTCGGCTTCATGGAATCGCCGAATGTCCCGAAGGCCCTGGTGATCGCGCGCAAGCTCGGCTGGCAGTTCGACATCATGGCGACGTCGTTTTTCGTCTCGCGGCGGTCGCTGAAGCCGTCCGCGCAGTCGGGAATGCCGCTCTGGCAGGATCACCTGTTCATCGCGCTCAGCCGGTCGGCCAACGATGCGACCGATTATTTCCAGATTCCGACGGGACGGGTCGTGGAAGTAGGTACCCAGGTCATAATTTGATGCTCAGCGCCACCTCTTCGGGTGACGCTTCGCTCCGGCTTCACGGAAAGTCCAAACGTGCCGAAATCGCTTGCCATCGTGCGGAACGCGGCTGGCGCGACCGACCGATGGTCGAGGTGGGAACGCAGTCAGCATTTAGGCAAGTCAGC
>JBDTCP010000087.1:0-2608 GCA_039923555.1 Nitrobacter sp. | reverse complement strand
GCGCGGATCGATCGTGACAATATCCTGCGCGCGTCGTTATGGGCCCTGGCACGCACGGTCCATGCGCTGCCGGATATGCCGCGGCATGTGTTCGTCGACGGCCGCGACCGGATCGAAACTCCCTGCGATTGCGAGGCCGTGATTGGCGGCGACGGCCTCGTGCTGTCGATCGCGGCCGCCTCGATTGTCGCCAAGGTCACGCGCGATCGGCTGATGTGCAAGCTGGCGCAGGACTGCCCCGGCTACGGATTCGAACGGCACATGGGTTATGCCGTGCCGGCACATCTTGAGGCGCTCGGCCGTCTCGGGCCCAGCCCGCATCATCGCCGGTTTTTTGCGCCGGTCGTTGCGGCACGCGAGCGTCACCGGACGGTGCCGATTGGCGACAGCGCCTCTGTAAGCGAAACATCGGTCGGGATATCGGTCGAGGTGGCGATCTGACTTGTCGGACCGGTTGCCTCGCCGGCTCACGCGCCTTATCACTCACAGGCACCCCGCAAGACCCGCCATCAGGCCCTTCATGCGTTTCACCTCGCTGGTTGTCGAACTGATCCGCGCCCGGCCGCGGCTGGTGTTCTGGATCGTAGTGCTGTTTCAAGCGGCGATCTGGCTGCTGGTGCCGCTGCTGCTCTATCAAGGTCCGCCTGGAGATCTCGCGACCGCGCTGGCGTTCGGCCGGGAATATCAGGTCGGAACGGATCTCGGGCCGCCGCTGGCGTTCTGGCTCGCGGACATCGCCTATCGCGCCGCCGGCGGTCACATGTTCGGCGTCTACGTGCTGTCGCAGCTCTGCTTCATCGCTGCATTTTGGGCGCTGCACGAACTGAGCCGGACCATCGTCGGCGGCCAGCAGGCTATTCTTGCCGTCCTTCTGACGATGACGGTCACTGCGTTCGGGGCACCCGGCGTGACATTCGGCCCGGTTGTGCTCGCCTGCCCGCTGTGGGCGCTGCTGCTGCTTCATACATGGCAGATCATCGGGCAGGGCCGCCGCAATGCGTGGTTCGCGCTGTCGATCGAAGCCGGTCTGTTGCTGCTCACCACATCGGCGGCGATCGGGCTGTTGCCGTTGCTGGCTGTGTTCGCCCTGGCGACCGCGCGCGGCCGCCGCGCGCTGGACTCGATCGATCCGCTGTTCGCGCTGCTGGTGATCGCGGTGCTCGCGCTGCCTTACATGATCTGGATTGTGCGCGCTGACACGCTCGGTGCGCCGCCCTGGCCCGCCTTTGCCGAACTGGATGAGCGGCTGTTGCGTTGGGGCGAACTGCTCGGCGGCCTGCTGCTCGCGATGGCCGGGATCGCGCTGCTCGTCATCCTCAATTCAGGTTTTGCCAACCGGAAGCCTGAAGACGCGCCGGTGATCTTCCGGTCGCCGGCCGATCCGCTGGCCGAGAAATTCGTCTACGTCTTCGCGGTCGCACCCGCACTGGCCGGGAGTCTCGTTGCGGCGCTGTTCGGGATCGATCACGTCGCGGGAGGCGCGGCCATTGCGCTGTTGATGTCGGGTCTCGCGGTCGTCCTGCTCACTGGCGATCTGATTCATCTGCGCCATCTGCGTGTGCTGCGCATGGCGTGGCTCGCCGCCGTTGTGGCTCCGGCGCTTGCGGTGATCGCGACGATCGTCGTTCAGCCCTGGTTCGAAAGCACCGAGGTTGCGACATCGATTCCCGCATCGGCGATCGGTCGTTTCTTCGGCGAGAATTTCCAGCGCCGCACCAACGGCCCGCTGCATGCGGTCGCCGGCGATCCGCAACTCGGGGCCCTCGTCGCGCTCGGTCCGTCGCGGCCGCATCTCCTGCTCGATGCAACCCCCGATCGCACGCCGTGGATGACGTCGGCGAAGTTCAACGAACTCGGCGGCGTCGTGGTCTGGCGCGCGTCCGACACCGCGGGCACGCCCCCCGAGGACATCGCAAAACGGTTTCCGGGCCTCGTTCCGGAAATTCCGCGCGTGTTCGAACGCCTCGTCACCGGCCGGCTATCCTCGTTGCGGGTCGGCTGGAGCATCGTCCGGCCGAAAGCGCCTTAGAAACGCATTAGCGCATCGGCGTCATTGCGAGTTGAGTTTAGCGGGTCTCATCCAGAGCCTTGGCGATGGCGCGCAAGTCGAGCCACGCCATCCGCTTGTAGGGCGGCGAGCGCAGCAAATAGGCCGGATGGAAGGTCGCCATCGCGCGGATTTTTCGGGTGCCGGTCTCGTAGTCGAACCATCTGCCGCGGGTCTTCATGATTCCCTCGCGGGTCGGCAGCAGCGTCTGTGTTGATGGATTGCCGAGCGTGACCAGAACATCCGGGTTCACCAGTTCGATGTGGCGCTGGATGAACGGCAGGCAAATCTGGGTTTCCTGCGGCGTCGGCGTCCTGTTGCCCGGCGGCCGCCATGGAATAACATTGGCGATGTAGACGTCGCTGCGTTTGAGGCCGATCGCGGCGATCATCCGGTTGAGAAGCTGGCCTGAGCGCCCGACGAAAGGCAATCCCTCGATATCCTCGTCGCGTCCCGGCGCCTCGCCGACGAACATCAGACGCGCCTGCGGATTGCCGTCGGCAAATACCAGCCGCGACGCGGTGAATTTCAGCGCGCAGCCGTCGAAGTTGTCGAGCAATG
>JBDTCP010000086.1:0-14095 GCA_039923555.1 Nitrobacter sp. | reverse complement strand
ACCCATGATCCACGTCTGCTCGCTTGCCGCACTTCCGGACACCGTGAGAACCACGGGCGCCAGCCATATCCTCACCGTGATGGCCAATGTCGATAAGGTACAGCGACCCGCGTCCATTCTCGAAGCCAATCATCTGAAGGTGTCGATGGACGACATCAACGAGCCCGCGGATGGTTTCGTCGCGCCGAACGACGCCCATATCCTACAGCTTCTGACCTTCGTACGCGGCTGGGATCGCAAGGCGCCGCTGGTCGTGCATTGCTACGCCGGGATCAGCCGCTCGAGCGCGAGCGCCTTCACCGCCGCCTGCGCGCTCAACCCGCATCGCGACGAGGTCTCCATCGCACGGCAAATTCGCGAAGCGTCGCCGATCGCGCAGCCGAACCGCCTGATCGTGGCGTTGGCGGATAGGGTCCTCGGTCGCGAGGGACGCATGCTGCGCGCGCTCGATGAAATAGGGCCCGGCAACATGATGATCGAGGGCCGACCGTTCCGCGTCGATCTGGAATAGGCGTTAGCGGTTCGCAGCCCGCCGACTCCAATCCGCCATTGCGTTCGCGATCAGGCTGCGCGCCGCGCCACAAGAAGCGCCTCGCCGAATGCCTGAAACAGCGCGCGGTTGATCGGGTTGCGCTGCGGATCATATTCGGCGTGCCATTGAACGCCGAGCGCGAACGCCGGCGCATCCGCAATACGGATCGCCTCGATGGTTCCATCTTCGGCCACGCCCTCGACAACGACGCGTTCGCCGGGTTCGAGGATGCCCTGGCCGTGCAGCGAATTGACGCGAATGGTCTCGCAGCCGAGCAGTCGCGCGAACACTCCGCCCTGGATGAGGCTGACATCGTGGCGATCGGCGAACACCACGGTCGGATCCGGATGAATTTCGCCGTTCTCCAGCCGCGGCATCCGATGATTCAGCCGACCCGGCAGATCGCGAATCTCCGGATGCAGCGATCCGCCGAATGCGACATTCATTTCCTGCAAGCCGCGGCAGATGCCGAAGATCGGGACACGGCGCGCGACACAGGCTTCCGCCAATGACAAGGCCAGATCGTCGCGGCTGACGTCATAAGGCTCATGCCGGGGATCGGGCTCGGTGCGGAAACGGCTCGGATGGACGTTGGCGCGCGAGCCCGTCAGCACCACGCCATCAACCACATCCAGCAGCGCGCCGATCTCGGTAATCTGTGGACAGCCCGCGAACATCAGCGGCAGCGCGCCTGCGACCTCTGCGACCGCCCGCAGGTTCTGCTCGCCGACCATCTGCACGGCAAACCGGTTTTCGACGCGGTGCGAATTCCCGATCACGCCGACAACCGGCTTTTTCATCGCCAGATATCCAACTCTGACATTGGGTCGGTGATCGGGATATGCATCGTATGGTTTTCACGGAAGGAGCGGCTCGAGGCAAATCGATTCAGACCGACTCTTTGGACGATCATGCCCCTCGGCCGAAGCCGGATCAACAGCTTAAGAGCGTTTTCGAGCGAAGCATGTCCCCGGGTTTGGCCCGGGGATGGATACCGGTTCGCGTGAAGAAAACGCGTCAAACTAAATCATGGACCACCCATGCTCGCGGACCGGACGGCCGCGCGGCTCATGGCTGACTATTTTGCGCTATGCAAAGGCGAGCCGTCACGCGTGAAGCAATCAAGCCTGCACAATTCGACGCGTCCGGCTGACGTCAATCGGTGGAACGGCGAAGCCCCAAAGCGCCTTCGGCCTTGGCCGGCTCGGCTTTCGCTTCCGGCTTGACGGGGTCGAGCCTGGAGCTCTCGACCCGCGGGGTCTCGACCCGCGCGGTCACCTCTGTTTTCGACGCGTCGGCGGTGCGCGACCCATGCCGACGCGTGTGAGGGCGCGCGATGCTGCGCGCCAGCAGCATCTGCTTGCCGCCCTGATGGTTGAAGTCGCAATAGGCAAAGCCCATGCCGGAAACTGAACCGCGGAAGCTGCGATCGCTCATTTTGTCGAGGTTGAAGCATGGCTCGAACGGGAGGCCTTTGATCGATGCGCAAACGGCCTGACCACGCACCTGGAGCGTATTGCCCGGCAGCCTCATGTGGCGAACCGGACCCGAACCGCTGAACTGCACCGCGCCGGACGCGCCACCGTCCTCGAACACCCGGCCGGCGCCGCGCGTGCCATCAAAACAAGTGAAGGCGAAAACCTTGCCGGCTACGAATCGCTTGGCCTCGTCGGCATTCATGATCTGACCTGCCATTGCCGGTGCCGCGATCACACCTGCAACCAGGGCTCCTGACACGAAACGCGCGAGCATACTGCAACTCCGACTTACTGAGCGCGGGGTAACCGCCGACGGCTGACGCCTTTACCCGCTGCTTACCATACCAACCGTGGCAACATTGGAGCAGCTTGGTTGGCAAAGTCTGAACGTCCTCAGAGAATTTTTACCACGATGCGCCCGCGAACCTGGCCGGCGAGAATCCTGGCGCCAGCCTCGATAACGCCGGCCAGGCCAATTTCATGAGTAATTTCAGATAGCTTTGTCCGATCCAGATCGGTCGCGAGCCGCGCCCATGCGGTTTTACGAAGCTCGATCGGGCACATCACCGAGTCGATGCCGAGCAGGCTCACCCCGCGCAAAATAAATGGCGCCACCGAGGACGGCAGGTCCATGCCCGCCGCAAGACCGCAGGCGGCGATGGCGCCCCGGTACTTCGTCATCGACAGAAGGTTGGCGAGCGTGGTGGATCCGACGCTGTCGATTCCCGCTGCCCAGCGTTCCTTCGCCAGCGGCTTAGCCGGGCCCGACAGCTCGTTGCGGTCGATCACCTCAGCCGCACCGAGATCCTTCAAGTAGCCGGCTTCCGACATGCGGCCGGTGGAGGCGATGACATTGTAGCCGAGCTTCGACAGCACGGCGGTGGCCACCGACCCAACGCCGCCGGCAGCGCCGGTCACGATCACCGGGCCGTCCTTCGGCGTCAGCCCATGTTTTTCCAGCGCCAGCACCGACAGCATCGCGGTGTAACCCGCCGTCCCGATCGCCATGGCGTCGCGCGTCGTCAGGCCCGCGGGCAGCGCCACCAGCCAGTCGCCCTTGACGCGGGCTTTTTCCGCATAGGCTCCGAGGTGGGTTTCTCCCATGCCCCAGCCGTTGCAGACGACCTTGTCGCCGACCTTCCAGGCCGGATGCGACGACTGCTCGACGGTGCCGGCGAAATCGATCCCTGCGATCATGGGGAAACGGCGAACCACCGGCGCCTTGCCGGTGACCGCAAGACCGTCCTTGTAGTTCACCGTGGACCATTCGACACGAACGGTGACGTCGCCGTCCATCAATTCGGCTTCATCGAAATCGGTCAGTGAGGCTGTCGTGCCCTTCTCGGCCTTGTCGATCCGGATCGCCTTGAATGTCGCCACGCTGCTGCTCCCTGACGTTTTAGACGAGCCTTTCGGGAGGTTTAGCGCATTATGCAGGCTGCGCAACCGCTCGCCGGACCGGTGCTTCGACGATCGGCAGATTGATCAGCGCGGACAGCACGCCGAACAGCACCGACAGCCACCACACCGGCGTGTAGGAACCGAAATGGTCGAACACCACGCCGCCCAGCAGCGCGCCGAGAAAGCCGCCGACCTGATGGCTGAAGAATGCAAAGCCGTAGAGTGTCGCGAGCCATCGGGCGCCGAACATCAGCGCGACAAGACTTGCCGTGGGCGGCACCGTGGATAGCCATGTCAGGCCGGTGACAACGCCGAACGCGAGCGCGGAAAACGTCGTCATCGGGATCGAAATGAAGACCACGATCGACAACGCGCGAATGAAATAGATCGACGACAGGATGTAACGCTTGGGCATCTTGGTCGAAAGCCATCCGACGCTCAGCGATCCGATGATGTTAAACAGGCCGATCGCCGCCAGTACCCAGCCGCCGGTCTGAACCGGCATGCCGCGATCGACCAGATAGGCCGGAAGGTGCGCGGTGATGAAGGCAAGTTGAAACCCGCAGGTGAAGAAGCCCAGCACCAGCAGGACGTAGGAGCGGTGACCGAAAGCTTCCGCCAGCGCGCTCTTGAAGGACTGTTCCGGTTCCGCGGCAGCAGCGCTACCGGCACCGCCGATCGGCGTCGACAACACGAGCGCGAACGGCACGACAAACAGCATGAGCACCGCAAACACCGTCAGCGCCGGTTGCCAGCCGAAATTGTCGATCAGCGCGACGCTGAGCGGTGCGAACACGAATTGTCCGAACGAACCCGCCGCGGTGCCGGCGCCCAGCGCGATGCCGCGCCATTCCTCCGGCAACAGCTTGCCGAAGGCCGACAGCACCAGATTGAACGAACAGCCGGACAGACCAAAACCGATCAAAAATCCGGCGCCGATATTGAGCGACAACGGTGTGCCGGCATAACGCATCACCAGCAGGCCGGCGGCATACATCAACGCGCCGATGCAAATCACACGCACGCTGCCGAACCTGTCGGCAATCGCGCCGGCGAAGGGCTGGCCGATCCCCCACAGCAGATTCTGAACGGCAAAGGCGAGCGCGAAGACATCGCGGCCCCATGAAAACTCGCGGCTCATGGGTTGCATGAAGAAGCCGAAGGTCGAACGCGGCCCGAACGTCAGCATGCCGATCAGGCAGCCGCAGGCGATAATCACCAGCGGCGTGCGCCAGCCGATCCCATCCCGAACCCGGCGCACATTGTGGTCAGCCATCACGAAGTCCCATTCGCGGCGTGCCGGACCATACCGGTTGACGCGCGCGTCGCGAGCATTGGCGAGCTAGTAAGACAGATTAATGCGCTTGCATGAAAATGCCAACTCGCACGGACCGAAAACGGCCCCCGCGCAATCCAGCAATGCGATTTTACAGGGCTGGTCTGGGTTACCGCCGGACCGTGTCGTCCGATTCAGCCGAGCTGTGGGCAGCCTCGGCCAGCTTGGCGGAGAACTCGGCGGTCTGAGCCGTGGTGCCCCAGCTCGGCGCATCGCTGCCATCGCCCCACGCGCGGGGGCGATAGAAGGTGTGGACGCCGGTGCGGTACATTTTCTTCATTTCGTGGACCCAAGACGGATGCACCCAATAGGCGTGATAATGCGTCGACTTGCCGACTTCGGGCAACCACAGCCGGCCGTCGAGTGTGGCCTTGGCGATCCGCCGCGCACGATCCCACATGTCCGGCTCCTTCACGACATCGCGGATTCCATCGCAGGCGAAGGTGAACTGGCACGCCAGGTGACGATTCGCATTCTGGTAGACCACACCGCAGACGGTGGTCGGATAGTAACCCGAGAACACGCGGTTCATGACCACTTGCGCCACCGCCATCTGACCGCGGACCGCTTCGCCGCGCGCCTCGAAATAGATTGCGTCGGTGAGACATTTTTCCTGCTTGGCGCGGGTTTTTTCGTCCAGGAGCCCGAGCCGCTCGGCCGGCGTTTTGACCTTGCTGTCGGTGGCGTTGACTTCGCCCTTGCCGACCACGGTTTCACTCGCCTTCGCCGAACTCTGCTGCGGCGGCACGGACACCTTCATATCAGGATCTGCCGCCGGGCCAGGCGTCACGATCGTCGGTTCTTCGCCAGGCTGCCAGCGTTCCAGACTGCCGCTCTCAACACCCAGCGACGAACCGCCAAAGTACAGGCTTGCCGTTTTGATGGAGAACCCATCGGCGGAAGGCTGCGGCACGATGGCCGCATCGTCGGCTTCGCTGTGCTCCTTAAGATCATCGAGCGGCTGCGCCTCGAGCGAGAGCGAAATATCGTACTGCGGCAGCGGCGGTGCCTTCAGCGCTTCCGCCAATTCGGGATCGAGAGGCGCGGGCTCGGCGGCATGCGTGTCCGTCGCCGTTTTCGCCCTCGTCACCGGTGCATTGGATGTCGATGGGTCCTGCGGCGTCGCATCCACCGGCGCGGCGGGTGCCGTCTCGGGCGTCACGATGGTCAGACGATCGCCTTTCAGCGTCCGATTGACCGTGGGGAAATCCGAGGCCTGATAACGTGGCGGCGGCTGGGTCAACCGGTTGCGCGGGACCGCGCCAACACCCTGACCGTCGAGACTCGCAAGCAAGAGCGTGGCCGCACGCGGTGCTGACGTGCCGACGGGACGTCCGAAGCTGAAGGTCGCGACCTGAATGGAACTGACGGCGGAGGCGAAAACACGTTTCTGCCAGCGTTCGGCAACGCCGGGCTGCCGCGCAAGCAGCGAGGCAATGTCCTGATAGCCGGTTTCGCTCGGGATCAATGCGAAGAAGCAAAGACCAAAGCCGAAGAGCGCAAGACGCGCGCTCTTCGGCTCGCTACGCAACACAAACATCGGTACGCTCACGCAACGCCACACACGCGATCGATCCGCACACTTGCGTGCAATTCGATCTATTTCGGTAATATCCAATTAAAGTTGCGAGGGCGTTAACCGGCGAGGCGCGGGGATCACAGGCAAGCGTGCATCCAAGATTGCGCGCGGGCATCGCAAACGTTGGTAAACGATGGCTTCGGCAGAATGGTAAAGATCAAGTCAACGCCGTTGCGTGCGGCGACCAGCGCTGGTTAACGGCGAACACGAAAAAATCACGCCGTATCCACGACACGGCGGCGCCAGCAAATTCCAAAATCGGGACAGGCGGTCAGGCCTGGCTTGCGAAGGTTTTTCGGAGGGCGGCCTGCGCGGCAGCAAGGCGCGCGATCGGCACGCGGTATGGCGAGCATGATACGTAGTTCAGTCCGATCTCGTGACAGAACGCCACCGAAACCGGGTCGCCGCCGTGTTCACCGCAGATGCCGACTTTGAGATTCGGGCGTGTCTTGCGACCGCGTGCGACGCCAATCTTCACCAGCTCCCCAACACCGTTGCGGTCCACCGAGATGAACGGATCGACCTCCAGAATTCCCTTCGCGATATAGGTGCCGAGGAAACTCGATGCGTCGTCGCGGCTGATTCCAAAGGTGGTCTGCGTCAGATCGTTGGTGCCGAACGAGAAGAACTCCGCAGTCTCGGCGATCTCTCCCGCCAGAAGGCAGGCACGCGGCAGCTCGATCATGGTGCCGACCTGATAGCTCAGCCTGGCGCCGGTCTCGCGCATCACCAACTGCGCGGTCGCATCGATCCGCTCCTTGATCAGATCGAACTCCGCTTTTGTCGCGATCAGCGGCACCATGACCTCAAGACCAACAGCCTTGCCGGTGCGCTTGCCGGCCTCGACCGCGGCCTCGCAGATCGCCCGCGCCTGCATTTCGGCGATCTCGGGATAGGCAATCGCGAGACGGCAGCCGCGAAAGCCGAGCATCGGATTGAATTCCGCCAGATTGCGGGCGCGGTCAGCAAGCTTCCGCGGATCGGTGTTCATCGCGCGCGCGACTTCCTCGATCTCGGCTTGCGTATGCGGCAGGAATTCATGCAGCGGCGGATCGAGCAACCGGATGGTCACCGGCAGGCCCTTCATGATCTCGAACAGCTCGACAAAATCGGCACGCTGCATCGGCAGCAGCTTCGACAGCGCGGCACGGCGCGCCTGCTCGTCTTCGGCCAGGATCATCTCGCGCACGGTGCGGATACGGGTTTCCTCAAAGAACATGTGTTCGGTGCGGCAAAGACCTATGCCTTCGGCGCCGAACCTGATCGCGGTGCGTGCGTCGGCAGGGGTATCGCCATTGACCCGGATGCCGAGCTTGCGCACCTGATCGGCCCAGCCCATCAGGGTGCCGAACTCGCCGGACAGTTCCGGCTCGATCATCGGCATCCGGCCCGCCAGCACCTGGCCGAGCGATCCGTCGATGGTGATGACGTCGCCGGCCTTGAACGTGCGATCGCCGACCGTCATGGTGCCGCGCCCGTAATCGACGCGAATACTGCCGCAGCCGGAAACACAGGGCTTGCCCATACCGCGCGCGACCACCGCCGCATGCGAGGTCATGCCGCCGCGCGTGGTCAGGATGCCTTCGGCGGCGTGCATGCCATGGATGTCTTCCGGACTGGTCTCGATCCGCACCAGGATGACCTTGCGTCCGTCGGCCTGCAGCTTGGTCGCTTCGTCGGAGGAGAACGCGATTTCGCCGGCGGCAGCGCCGGGCGAGGCCGGCAGGCCGGTCGCAACCACATCGCGAGTCGCGTTGGGATCGATGGTCGGATGCAGCAACTGGTCGAGCGACGCGGGATCGATCCGGGCCACCGCGTCCTTCTTCGAAATCAGACCCTCATTGGCCAACTCGACCGCGATGCGCAGCGCGGCCTTCGCCGTGCGCTTGCCGTTGCGGGTCTGCAGCATCCAGAGCTTGCCGTCCTCGACGGTGAATTCGAGATCCTGCATGTCGCGATAATGCTTCTCGAGCTGGGTGTAGATGCGCGTCAACTCCTTGAACGCGGCCGGCATCGCCGTTTCCATCGAGGGCTTGTCGGAGCCGGACTCCTTGCGCGCAAATTCGGTGATGTCCTGCGGCGTGCGGATGCCCGCGACCACGTCTTCGCCCTGCGCGTTAATCAGGAATTCGCCAAAGAGCTTGCCCTCGCCGGTTGACGGATTGCGCGTGAACGCCACGCCCGTCGCAGAGCTCTCGCCCATGTTGCCGAACACCATGGCCTGCACGTTGACGGCGGTGCCCCACGATTCCGGGATGTCGTGCAGGCGGCGGTAAGTGACCGCCCGCGCATTCATCCACGACGAGAACACCGCGCCGATCGCGCCCCACAACTGCTCATGGGGATCCTGCGGAAAATCCTTGCCGGTCTCGCGGGCGACGGCCGTCTTGTATCTGCCCACCACCTCGATCCAGTCGTCGCCGGTCAGGTCGGTATCGAGCGAATAGCCCTTGCCGTCCTTGAACGTATCCAGAATGTCTTCGAAATGGTGATGCTCGAAGCCGAGCACGACATCCGAGTACATGGTGATGAAGCGGCGATAGCTGTCATAGGCAAATCGCCGGTCGCCGGACAGCGCGGCCAGCGCCTCGACGGTGTTGTCGTTGAGGCCGAGATTGAGCACCGTGTCCATCATTCCGGGCATCGACGCGCGTGCGCCCGATCGTACCGAGACCAGCAGCGGATTCGTCGCGTCGCCGAACACCTTTCCGGTGATCTTTGCGACGCGCTCCAGCGCCTTTTCGGCCTGCGGCTTCAATTGGTTCGGATAGGATTTGTCATGCGCGTAAAAATACGTGCACACCGAGGTCGGGATCGTGAATCCGGGAGGCACCGGCAAACCGAGATTGGCCATCTCGGCAAGATTGGCGCCTTTGCCGCCGAGCAGCTCCTTCAGCGCAGCTTTGCCCTCTGCTTTGCCATCACCGAACGTATAGACCCATTTGCCTTTTACCGGGGCCGCCGCTTTTGCCGGCTTTTTTTTCGCCTTGCGCGCGCCGCCCGGAGCGGAAGCCTTTGCCCGAGGCATTGCAGATGGCTTTGATTTCGCTGCGAGTTTTTTGGACTTCGAGGCGGCTTTGGCCATGATATGAAAACATTCCGCGTGAGGGAAAGCGTGCGCGCCTTACACCACGTTTTGACGACTCCGCGCAAGCTGCGAGGACGCTGTTCAGTTGCCGGATGATTTCACGGAGGGGCAGATGTCGACGGCGCGCGCGATCTAACTTTCGGCGCGACTTCCCGCGATTTTTGCGATCACGACCCGCAGCTCGTCGTGGAACAAAAAACAGCCCAGCTTGCGCCGGGCCGTTTTATTTACGGTTTTGGCAGTCGGTATCGCCGGATGGACGATACTCAGGCCTGCGGCTGCGGCTCGAGACCCGGATCTGAATCCGGGCGCGGACGAGGCTTGCCGGCCGGCGGAACGGCGGATGTACGGGGGCCGGTCGGCTCAAGCACCGATTCACGATTCGGCTTCTTGCCGTTGAGCAGATCGGTGATCTCGTCGCCGCTCAGTGTTTCGAACTCAAGCAAGCCTTTCGCCAGTGCTTCGAGGTCGGCGCGCTTCTGGGTCAGGATCCGCGTCGCCTCCTTGTAGCCTTCTTCAACGAAGCGACGGATTTCCTTGTCGATCTTCTGCACAGTGGCTTCCGACGCATTCTGCGTGCGCGATACCGACATGCCGAGGAACACTTCGTCCTGGTTTTCGCCGTAAGACACGGTGCCGAGTTCTTCTGACAGACCCCAGCGGGTCACCATCATGCGTGCAAGCCGCGTGGCCTGTTCGATATCCGACGATGCGCCCGATGTGACTTTCTCGCGGCCGAAGATCAGTTCTTCGGCGACCCGGCCACCCATCATGATGGCGAGACGCGAGGTCATCTGCTCCCGCGACATCGACAGCTTGTCGCGTTCCGGCAACTGCATCACCATGCCGAGCGCACGACCACGCGGAATGATGGTCGCCTTGTGAATCGGATCGGTGGCGATGACGTTGAGGCCGACGATGGCATGACCGCCCTCGTGATAGGCCGTCAGCATCTTTTCTTCCTCGGTCATGACGAGCGACTTGCGCTCGGCGCCCATCATCACCTTGTCCTTGGCCTCTTCGAATTCCGACTGCGTCACCATGCGCTTGTTGCGGCGCGCGGCGGTCAATGCGGCTTCGTTGACGAGGTTCATCAGGTCGGCGCCCGAGAAGCCGGGCGTACCGCGCGCGATGGTCTTGAGGTTGATATCCGGCGCCAGCGGCACCTTGCGGACATGGACCTTGAGGATCTGCTCGCGGCCGACGACGTCCGGATTCGGCACCACGACCTGACGATCGAAGCGGCCGGGGCGCAGCAGCGCGGGATCAAGCACGTCGGGGCGGTTGGTCGCGGCAATGAGGATAACGCCCTCATTGGCCTCGAAGCCGTCCATCTCGACCAGCAACTGGTTCAGTGTCTGCTCGCGCTCGTCATTGCCGCCGCCGAGGCCGGCGCCGCGATGACGGCCGACCGCGTCGATTTCATCGATGAAGATGATGCAGGGCGCATTCTTCTTGGCCTGCTCGAACATGTCGCGGACGCGGCTAGCGCCGACACCGACGAACATTTCAACGAAGTCAGAACCCGAAATGGTGAAGAACGGCACGTTAGCTTCGCCCGCAACGGCGCGCGCAATCAGCGTCTTGCCGGTGCCGGGAGGGCCGACCAGCAACACGCCGCGCGGAATCCTTCCGCCGAGCCGCTGGTATTTTCCGGGATCGCGCAGGAATTCGACAATCTCCTGCAGATCCTGCTTGGCTTCATCGACACCCGCGACGTCCTCGAACGTCACACGTCCATGCGCCTCTGTCAGCATCTTGGCGCGCGACTTGCCGAAGCCCATTGCCTTGCCGGCGCCGCCCTGCATCTGACGCGACAGGAAAATCCACACGCCGATCAGCGCGACGAACGGCAACCACGAGACGAGCAGCGAGACGAACCAGGGCACGTTGTCGCCGGGCGGCTTCGCGGTGATCTGCACCTTCGCGTCGTAGAGCTTTTGCACTAGCCCTGGATCGCTCGGCGCATAGGTCTGGAAGTTGGAGCCGTTGGTGAGTGTCCCGTGAATCTCCTGCCCCTGGATCACGACATCGCGAACGTGGTTCTGCTCGACTTCCGTCAGCAGTTGCGAGAACGAGATATCCTGCGCGGCCGCGTGGTGACCGGGGTTCTGGAACAGCGTGAACAATGCCAACAGGAGCAGGACAATGATGATCCAGAGGGCGAAGTTGCGCAGATTGGCGTTCATCGATCTTCCTTCGAGGCCGCGCGGATCGCAGCCGGATGTCCTTGCATCGACTCACCAGAACACGGGCGCCGACAGGCATGTAATCTAGGTGCGGCAACCGCCGCTGCCAAGGGAACCGCACCAGACTATTTACTAGACTAGGACAAGTTGACGATAAAGCGTTTCAAGGCGTCCGTGGGCCAGGCTCATCCCGAAGTCCACGCCATTGATCCGCTTTACGTTTCATGGTGTTGGATGCCTACCCCCGGGCCGGGTATTTGATTCAATCGAACCCTACCACACTTTAGTGCATAATAACGCCATCCCGGCTCAATCCTGTCGATGGGGTCTACAGCCTCCACATCGCCCGGCACGCATCAGCCGGTTCGCCGCCGACGCGGCGGCGCCGGCTCAACACTGATGCGGTCGGAAGTGAGCGTCACCAGCGCCCCGGCCAACGTCTGTTTCAGAAGTATACGGCGTCCCGGAGTGCCGTTATCCGCAGCCGCGCGACCGAGCCCCGCCAGCAGGGCCTCGACCTTGCCCAGTTCGGCCGGTCCCTCGCGGCCGACACGACCGATCGCCCGCAGCAGCAATCGAACCTTGATCTCCTCGGACAGGGCCGCGAATGCCTTTGCGTGAAAGCCGGGACGCGGCGCGCCGCGGTTCTGCAACGCCAGGTAGCGCTCGGCGCCGTCGACCAGAAGTTCCAGGGCCGCATTGGCGCGCGCCAGACGCAATGCCAGCCGCGCCAGGTTACGGGCATCGCACCCTTCATCCGCCAGCGCCGGCATCAGGGCGCGCAGGCGCGGGCGCGTAAAACTGACGTCGCGATTGGTCGGATCCTCCGCATAGCCAATCCTGGCTTTGTCGAGCGTCGCGATCAGCCGCGATTTCGGGATATGCAGAAACGGGCGGGCCAGGATGGCTCCATCACGCGTCGTCTCGCGCGCCATCGCGGAGAGGCCGGCAATGCCACTGCCGCGCGATATCCGCATCAGAACGGTCTCGGCCTGATCGTCGCGGGTGTGGGCCGTGAGGATGTGTAATGCGCCATTGGCGCGGGCGGTCTTCGCCAGCAGGCGATAACGCGCGTCGCGCGCCGCTGCGGGCAACCCGGATTTCGGTTTGACGCCGTTCCAGCGTGAGATGCGGTGCATCAACCCGAGCGAAGTTGCGAGATTTTTGACGTCCCGCGCCTCGCGCGCAGATTCGCGCCGCAGGCCATGGTCGACGGTGACGGCGATGAGATCGGGGCCACGCTTCAGACCGCGCCGCCAGCGCGCCGCCAGCCACATCAGCGCCATCGAATCGGGACCGCCGGACACGGCAAGAACGAGCGCGCAGGCAGCTTTCCAGTCCGCGAACAGCGATTTCGCTTCCTTAGCCGAAATCGGCGAGGCGTCGTCCTCGATCATGCCGCAGGGCCCAGGCGCATCAGCAAAGCCTACACCGGCAGACCGCGGATGTAAGCGTCTGCGGCGTCAGGTTCTCAGCACTTGACCCGCTTTTGCTCGTGATCCACGGCCTGCTTCACGCCCGCGGAGGAGCGGGGATATTTGCGCGTGACCTCGCCGAGCGCGGCACAGGCGGCTTCCTTTTCCTTCAGCGCGGCCAGCGATTGCCCCAGCCGCAGCAAGGCATCGGCCGCCTTCGCCGAGGTGTCATATTTCGTGGTGACGCCGAGGAAAGCCTCCGCCGCCTCACGATATTTCTGACGCTGAAACAGGCTTTCACCGAGCCAGTACTGCGCGTCACCGGTCAGCGCGTCCGACGGATATTTCTGGGCGAAATTGCGCATGGTTTCCTCAGCTAGCGCATAATCCTTGCGCTGCATGTAGCCGATGCCGAGATCGAATTCGTCGCGCGGCGTCGCTGACGGCGGCAGCGTTGTCAGCCCGCCGGCATTGGGCGGGGCGTAGCCGGGCGCTGGGTGGCCCCCCGGACGACGTGGATTGGTATTTGCAAGGTCAAGCGGCGCGCCGGCTTCGCGGCCGCCGGGTGCGCCAACGGCTTCCGCCGGAATCGGCGACTGTCCGCCACCCAGCGCGCGCGGGGCGCCTGGCGCGTTCGGATTCTGGCCGGGATCGAAGGCGTCCCCGCGGCGGCCTTGCGCGGGCGCGGCCTGTTCCTGCACCGGAGCTTGTTCCGATCGCTGATCGTAGGGCGGTTGACGATAGCCCGGGCTTGGTTGCGCCGGCGGAACGGCCGCGGCGCTAGGGCGCGCGCCCGTGGCTGGGGGCGGCGCGCCGCCGGCCTGCAACTGCCGCAGTTGATCCTCGAGCACTTGGTTACGATGGTGCAATTCCTCGTTCTGCCCGGTCAGTGTTCGCAGCCGTTCCTCAAGCTGCTGGACTCGAACCTCGGGGTCAACGTCGGTATCGGATTGCGCGAAAGCAAATGACGACAGAAGGAGTGACGACAGAGCAAGCGTCGCGGCAATGGCCGCTACGCGCGCAAGCATCGGGGCTATAGATGACATTTTGGCCTGACGATTGAAATTGACGTCACAT
>JBDTCP010000085.1:0-3471 GCA_039923555.1 Nitrobacter sp. | reverse complement strand
TTAGCGGTCGCTTCGCTCAACCGTGTCCCGGCCAGCCACGCCTTTGATTGGATTCACATTTCAAGACGTGGATGCCCCGCATCAAGCCGGGCATGAGGATTCAATCAAATCTCATCACGCTCTAGCGCACCACCCCGGACGTAAAGCCCGGTTTGCGGCGCGGCGGCTTGATTTCCTTTTTCAGGAAACATCGCGCGGCTTTGCCGGCATAGCCCGGCCGTGCATAGGTCCATGCCCGGCACTTGTTGTCGGCTTCGCATGCATGCCGGCAGACCTGGTCGGCGTCGGCTCTCTCGTCTTTCTTGATTTCGAAGCCGCGATAGTCGCCGCCTGAGCGATCCGTCGAGGTTTCGACCGGACCGGTTCGCCGCTCGATCACGCCTGCGCCGCGCACGCCGGACACGCAACACGGGTTCGCGATCCGCGGCGGCACCGCATTCTTGAGCCAGCACACCGCGGTTTCCGACCGTTCGTTGGGATAGTTGAAACTCCAGGCCCGGCAGTGGCGATCCCGCTCGCACGCCATCGCGCAGTCGGCCGGATCGCCCGACCGCAGCGGCGTTCGCAAGTAGTCGGCGCCGGGCCGGTCGAAATTTGTCTGGGCATGCGCAGGCCCCGCCGCGGGAACGGCCATCGACAACAGCACAGCCAGCAGGATCAGGCAGACTTTCAATATCGAGACTTTCAGCGCGCGCCGCAAATCGGTCACTGAGCCGGAAAGGACGCGGACGGGTCGCCCATTAAATCGCCACCTTGATGTATGGTGGATGAACGGCGCCATCGTGAAGCCAGTGGTCCGGTTCTAACATTCGCATCCCGTTTCAGCAGGTCCGTCTTGCGAATGTTAGAACCATGGGACCCCGAGCAACTATAAGTTTTTAGTGGAGTTTTAAATTTGACATTCGCTTGCCGGGTTTGCTGCAAAGTGGGTAGCGAATGTCAAATTCACTCCACTGGCGCCGATCCGAACGGCTGATCTAAAAGGCGTATTCGCTGTAGGCTGGTTCCACCGACCCCCGCCACGCGCCGTTGAATTTTTCCAGCATCTCTTCGGCGGGAGAGTGGCCGGAATCCAGGATATGATCGAGCGGCTCCAGATGCCGCGACTCGTCGCGGCCGAGATGATCGATATGGCCGCGCCGGCGCAGACCCGCATGCGCGAGCAGCAGGCACTCCTTGGCGATTTCGAACAGATAGCGATCCTTGATCCGGGCCCTGAAGCCCATGCGCGACACGTCATCGCGCAGCGCTTGGCGTTCCTGCGCATTCCAGTGCTTCGCGATGTCCCATGCCGCATCGAGGCTGGTGTTGTCGTATAGCAATCCGACCCAGAACGCCGGGAGCGCCGGTAGGCGCCCCCATGGCACGCCGTCGGCGCCGCGCATTTCCAGATAGCGTTTCAACCGCACCTCGGGGAAAATGGTCGACAGATGATTGGCCCAGTCCGACAAGGTCGGCCGCTCGCCGGGGAGCGCTTTGTTCTTTCCGTCAAAGAAATCGCGGAACGACGAGCCGGACACGTCGATGTAACTTTCGCCACGCTTGACGAAATACATGGGAACGTCGAGCGCGTAGTCGACCCAGCGTTCGAATCCCATGCCGTCCTCGAACGCCCACGGGATCATGCCGGAGCGGGCATTGTCGGTGTCGCGCCAGATTTCCGAGCGGAACGACAGAAAGCCGTTCGGCTTGCCTTCGGTGAATGGAGAATTCGCAAACAGCGCGGTCGCAACCGGCTGCAGCGCTACCGAGACCCGCAACTTCTTGACCATGTCGGCTTCGGACGAGAAGTCGAGATTGGTCTGCACCGTGCAGGTCCGGAACATCATGTCGAGACCGTAGCGGCCGACCTTTGGCATGTAGTCCCTCATGATCCTGTAGCGGCCTTTGGGCATCACCGGAATCTGCGCCTGCGACCACGACGGCGTCATGCCAAGGCCAAGAAATCCGATGCCGAGCGGCGTAGCGATCTCCTTGACCTGCGCCAGATGCGCCACCAGCTCCGACTGTGTCTGATGCACCGTCTCGACCGGCGCGCCCGAGAGTTCGAACTGCCCTCCCGGCTCCAGCGAGATCGCGCCGCCCCCGGTGACGTCATGGAGGCCGATGATATTGCCCTGTTCCATGATCGGCTCCCAGCCGAGCAGGAGCTTCATGCCCTCGAGCAACGCGCCGATGCCACGCGATCCTTCATACGGCACGGGGTCGTGGCCTTGAAGCGTGAACGGAGTCTTTTCGTGCTCGGTGCCGATGCGGAATTCGGAGACAGGCTTCACGCCGGCTTCCAGCCACGCCACGAGTTCGTCGCGCGACTGCAGCGGCGTCATATCGATCTGGTCACGCGCCATGACAAATCCGGGTGTCGGGCGTTTCGATCGAACGCACGCGGTAGCGGTAAAGAATGCGAGCCGCATGGCCCGCAATCGCGAAAGGCGAGCAGAGACATCATCGCGTGGACGCACCGTCTCTGACCGCAAGCGCCTGAGCCTCATTGCAGGAACAGCCGAGCCGGTCAAGCAGCCCGCAAAGCTTTGCGGCGTCGGCGTCGGAGAGTTTGGAGCCGACATGCTTTTCGATCGCCGCTGAATAGGCCTGCCACATCTTTTTCTGCAAATCGCGCCCGGCGTCGGTGATTTCGACGAACTGACCGCGCTTGTCAGCCTTGCATTCGCGCCGCACCGCCAGCCCTTCGTCCACCAGACGGTCGATCAGGCGTGAGGTCGCGTACTGCGGCAACGTCATCTGCTTTTCCAGTTCGACCGGCCGTAGTTCTCCTGCCGGCGAGCGCGACAGTTCGAACAGCGCTTCATACCAGGCCAGCGGCGGAAAGCCGGCCTTCTTCAGCTCCTGCTCCACCGCATCGAGCACCCTGCTCTGCACGCGCATCAGGCGGATCCAGGCGGCGGCCGCCTCGGTCGACGGTTTACGTTTCATGGCCCAGCTAGCCCATCAATGTCCCGCGGAGAGTGTATCGCACTGAATGCATCTGCATCAATCCTGACTGTCTTCATGCAGACGCATTTAAGTCGGCACACCCGACCTCTCAAGCCTCGACGGCGTTCAAGGCCGGCGTTGAGGCGCGGCCGAGAGTGCAGGAAGCGCCGGCCAAGGAAGGCCTGCTTTTTACCCTCTTCCCTCGTAGGAGAGGGTGCCTGAGCAAAGCGAGGGCGGGTGAGGGGACCCCTATCGATAGACCCCGCCCCCTCACCCGGCTCAATCTCGCTTCGCTCGATTTCACCACCCTCCCACAAGGGGAGAGGGCAAGTAAGTTACGCCGCCGCAAGCTTCTTCGGCGGGAAGCGGCCATAGAACGTCTCGCCCTTGACGGCCATGTCGATCAGCAGCTTCGGCGGCATGAAGCGGGGGCCGTACTTCGCCTCGAACTTTTGGCAAAGCGCGACGAAATTCTTGGTCCCCATGAAGTCGATGTAGGACAGCGTGCCGCCGGTGAACGGCGCGAAGCCGAAACCG
>JBDTCP010000084.1:0-6170 GCA_039923555.1 Nitrobacter sp. | reverse complement strand
GCGCTGAGCAGAATGCCTCGCCTGGTTGGCTCTCTCAAATGCCGAGATGGTTGAGAACCGCCAATCCGACGAAGAAGGCAAGCAACAGGAACGCGCCGATGAAAACGTAGATATTTTTACTGCGTTTGGTGATATTGGGCGTTCCCTCGTATTCTCGTGTCGAACTGCGCCATTCCCTGAAATCATTCATTGTTCATACCTCCGTCGTCGCGGGCGTAACCCCTGAGCTTAGCCAGCGCTTAACGCATACTCACCCACACGTCCACACCGGCCCGATCGGCGTCTGCGTCCAGCACGGGCCAATGCTGCCGCCATTGTAGCGGCCGCGATAGAAGCCCGGCCGGCCGACATAGTACTGGTTGCCGTCATACCCGTAATAACGCGGGGTCGGGTCGATATACCAATGACGCCGGTCGCGGCGCGCGTTGCGCAGCACGGTAGCGTCCTGCTTGAAGAGCGGCGCCGCATTGTTCAGCGGCTGTTGATAGCCCGGCAGAAAGCCGTAACTGTGCGCGCGATGCGCGTGCTTCTTGTGAGCAGGGGCTGCCACCACGGCGGCGGACCCGAGCGACAGGATGACGGCTATCGACAGACACATGAATCGCGACATGCGCCGATCATAGACAGTCGCCTGCCGCGAGACCATTCAAATCCGGACGAGTTGAGGCGCTGATGAGCGCAGCGTCATCCCGTCGCAGCGCTCGCTGCTTCTGGATGTGGCCATCAGCCTGCTTGGCCCCACAACCGAAACCCGCCCTCGAAAGCGTCGGCGTTATCACCGCGGCGTGATTTCGGCGGCAGCTTGTCGATGTGGACGACATTGCCGCCGCCGAGCAGGACGTCATCCGGTTCGAGCGCGGCGGTGAGCTGCTTGACGATGTCGGTGACGTGCTTCCGCCATTTCTTGGTGCCGCGGCGCTTTCGGCCGGCCTCGCCGGCATAGTCCTCGTAGGACTCGCCCTTCCGATATGGCAGGTGGCCCAATTCCATCGGCTCGAGCTCACCATCCACGATCATCGCGGAGCCAAGCCCGGTGCCGAGCCCGAGAAACAGCATGCGGCCACCCTTGTAGCCGCCGAGCGCCTGCATCAGCGCATCGTTGATGACGCTGGTCGGTTTGCCGAACGCCTTCTGGAAATCGAAGCCCTTCCATCCCTTGCCGAGATTCCAGGGCTCGCGCAGCGGCCGATTGGCGGCGACCGGCCCAGGATACCCGATCGAGATCACGTCATAGGACCAGTCCTTGGTCAGCGCCTTGACCCTGCGCACCATTTCTTTCGCGGTGATGTCGGGTCCGGACTCGAATTCCCGCCTCGTACGACCTTTGTCGGTCATCACCTTGACGTGAGATCCGCCGACGTCGATCGCGAGAATGGTTTTGGCAGATTTTTTGGTGCGGGTTATTTTCATCTTGTCGTTTCTGTCAACGTGGGGCGTGGGTCATTCGTTCCCTCCAGCGCTCCACGTGCCTTGCACGTCCGCGCATTCAAGTCTAACTGACCCCAAAATCCCGCCCTTCCCGGAGCCCTCCCCCATGACCGATGCCCCCTACACGCCGCCTAAAGTCTGGGTCTTTGACAAGGAGAACGGCGGCAGATTCGCCTCGGTCAACCGGCCCACGGCGGGAGCGACCCATGAGAAGATCCTGCCGGTCGGCAAGCACCCCTTTCAGCTTTATTCGCGCGCAACGCCGAACGGCCAGAAGGTCACGATCCTGTTCGAGGAGTTGCTCGCGCTCGGCCACAGCGGCGCGGAATATGATGCCTGGTTGATCCAGATCGACGGCGAGCAGTTCGGCTCCGGCTTTGTCGACGTCAATCCGAACTCGAAGATTCCGGCCCTGATGGACCGTTCAGGACCGGAGCCGATCCGCGTCTTCGAATCCGGCGCGATCCTTTTGCATCTTGCGGAGAAGTTCGGCGCGTTCCTTCCGACCACGCCCGCAGGTCGCGCCGAATGCCTGTCGTGGCTGTTCTGGCAGATGGGCAGCGCGCCCTATCTCGGCGGCGGCTTCGGCCATTTCTATAACTACGCGCCGGAGAAGATCGAATACGCCATCAACCGCTTCGCCATGGAGACGAAGCGGCAGCTTGACGTGCTGGATCGCCGGCTCAAGGACAACGACTATCTCGCCGGCAAGGAGTACACGATCGCGGATATCGCGGTTTGGCCGTGGTATGGCGGCTTAGCCAAAGGCCTGCTCTACGGCGACAGCGGCACCTTCCTCGATGTTCAGAGCTACAAGAACGTGCAGCGCTGGACCGCGCAGATCGGCGCGCGGCCAGCAGTGAAGCTCGGCCGCATCGTCAACCGCGCCCACGGTGATCCCGCAAGCCAGCTCCACGAGCGCCACGACGCCAGCGATTTCGAGACCAGGACGCAAGACAAGCTGACAGCGAAGGCTTGACCAGCTCCGGCAGGCTTATCGCTGTCTGCAGTCTGCGCATCGAAATCAGTGCCGTTTGAAATATTGCACCTCGCGCTCATGCTTTTCGGCGGCAGCGCGCAATTTAAAGGTACCGAGATTGCGACGCTTGCCGGTCTTCGGATCGACCCTGCGTGAATACAACCGGTACTCGCCTGATTTCAGCTTGCGGATCATGGTCGCCTCTGAACCTCAGCAGCCCCGGCAGATGCTCTTGATCTTGCGGTCGACGCGTTTTTCCTCTCTATCAACTTTGGGATCGCGGGCGCCGAGGCCCGACGGTCCGCCCAATCCTGCTCTCCCGCCGGACGGAGCGGCGGTGCCAAGCGAATTGGTTCCGGGTGCACCCGCACTCGAGCCGAGCGCGCCGCCCGATGCACCGCCGGGCGAGCTACCGGTTCCGCTCGTCTGGGCAAGCGCGGCGCCCGTCAAAAGCACGACACCGATGGCGGATACGACGATCAATTTCATCGGCAGACTCCGTTGTTTGGATAGCAACCGTTTTTGGCGATGGTTGTTCCCCGCCTGGCTGAACCATTCATGCAAGCCGCGCGCCTGACCTTTCCCACCCGCACAATCCCCAAAGCACCGCCCGGAATATTGCGCTATACGTCATCGCACGAGACAAGTTGATTGCGCACTTGCAGCCCTTCCGCCCTGGAGCCCATCATGCACGGAAAAGTCGTCGTCATCACCGGAGCATCCGGCGCACTGGGCAAGGTGGTAGCTGACACCGCAATTGCGCGCGGCGCCAGAGTGGCCGGCGTCGACCAGGCTGCCGCGAAAAGCGGCACGACGGCCGACCGGATCGAACTCGGCGGCGTCGATCTGTCCGACCCGGCGCAGGCCCTGCGGGCTGTCGACGCAGCGGCAGCGCATTTCGGCCGGCTCGACGCCCTCGTCAATATTGCCGGCGCGTTCGCATTCGAGACGGTTGCCGACGGTGACCCAAAAACCTGGCAGCGCCTTTACACGATCAACGTGACGACCGCACTGAACGCCTCGCGCGCCGCGATCCCGCATCTCGTTGCGTCCGCCGCCGGCCGCATCATCAATGTCGGCGCGCTGGGAGCCCTGCAGGCCAGCGCCGGCATGGGCGCCTATGCCGCGTCGAAAGCCGGTGTGCATCGCCTGACCGAAGCGCTCGCCGCCGAACTGAAGGGCAAGGTCACCGTCAACGCCGTGCTGCCCTCCACCATCGACACGCCGGCCAATCGCAGGGACATGCCCAAGGCTGACTTCTCGACCTGGGTGACGGCGGATGAACTGGCAAATGTCATCCTGTTTCTGGCAAGCGACGCGGCGAGCGCCGTGACCGGGGTACTGCTGCCGGTACGCGGGCGTGTCTGAGGTCTGCGATTACCGTCCGGAAGCGAACAGTCCGTTTATATATAACGCGCGCGAGCCCACTTTGCGACAAAAGTAACCCGATCTTAACGCTCTTGTCATTCAATCCCTCGGACGTAATGCTGTTGCATGACTACCCTTGCGAGCAACTATAGATCGAACGGAACTTGTCGTGACCATTCCTCTCTCACGGAATTTCCCAAGGGATCAGCAACGCATGCATGCGCGCCGCGGCAGCTATGACTACGAGGACTTGCTGGCCTGTGGCCGCGGTGAAATGTTCGGACCCGGCGAGCCGAAACTCCCATTGCCGCCGATGCTGATGTTCGATCGCATCACGGAGATCACGGAAGGCGGCGGCAAGTACGGCCGCGGCCTGATCCGCACCGAACTTGACGTCAAGCCGGACCTCTGGTTCTTCCGCTGCCACTTTCATAACGACCCGGTGATGCCCGGCTGCCTCGGCCTCGATGGGCTTTGGCAGATGGTGGGGTTTTATCTGGTCTGGCTCGGCCGCGATCAGCATGTGCGGGCCCGCGCCCTCGGCCTCGGCGATTTGAAGTTTACAGGGCAAATCCTGCCGCACGTCCGCAAGGTCGCCTATTCGGTGGACATCAAGCGCGTGATGCGTTCGAAACTGGTGATGGCGATAGCGGATGGCACGATATGCGCGGATGGCGAGGTAATCTATCGCGCCAAGGATCTTCGGCTCGGCCTGTTCAAACAACTTCCGGGCTCGCCGATTGAGCCGGCCGGCTGATAAACTCCGGCTCTGAGTCGCCCGGAGCCGATGCACCCGTGGAAACCTCGCTTTATCTTCCGGTCAAACGTCATCTTGAAAGCCTTGGCTTCACGGTCAAGGGCGAGATCGGCGGCTGCGATCTGGTAGCGCTCAGCGGTGATGATCCGCCTGTCGTGGTGATCGGCGAGTTGAAGCTTAGTTTCAATCTCGAATTGATCCTGCAAGGCGTCGAACGCGCGGGCGCCTGCGACGAGGTCTGGCTCGCCGCCAGGCTGTCGATGCGCGGCAAGGGCCGTGAGAGCGACGCGCGCTATCGCAACCTGTGCCGGCGGCTCGGCTTCGGGATGCTTGGCGTGACCGACCGGGGTGACGTTGAGGTGCTCGTCGCGCCCGCCACCGTCAGTCCGCGCCGCAACCCCAAAAAGCGCTCCCGGCTGGTTTCGGAGCACCAGCGCCGCAAGGGCGATCCCGTTGCCGGCGGCAGCACGCGAACGCCGATCATGACAGCCTATCGCCAGCAGGCGCTGAGCTGCGCGGCTGCGATGGCTGCGGGTCCGCGCCGCGTGCGGGACCTCAGGACAGAAAATCCGGACGCCGGAAAAATCCTTCTCCATAACGTCTACGGGTGGTTCGACCGCGTCGACCGCGGGATTTACATCCTGACCGACGCGGGCCACGCCGCGCTGAAACGATGGCCGCAGCATTGCCCCGAAGCGGCGCCAACCACCTGATGCTGTCCGCGACGGAAGGCATGGTGGTCGGAAGCCTCGTCCCACACCAGAAGGCCTTCAATGAGACCTCGCGCGGAGCTCGGCTGCCTATCGCATAGCGGTTCTTATGCGGCGACGTGACCCGGCTCGAAAAAGCTGATGCGCGTCAAAATGCACGGTTGTATTTGCCACATCAAATCCCATATTGCGATGCAGCATCGAGTTTAGTAAGCGCAACCCCTTGAGGCGATCGATGAACGAAGGCTGGCACACGAAATATGGCATCCGGCGGGTACGCCGCGATCCTCCCACGCTTGACGAAGCCGTCTTCGCGGCGACCGGCATTACCGACGATCTCGACTCGCAGGCCGAGATCGCGGCATCGCTGATTGGGATGCCGCTCGATGTCGTTCAGGCCGAGGTCAAGAAAGCAGCCCGCGCCGCTGCGCGGTCGCCCACGACGCGCGTGATTGCCGGCGAACATGGCGCGCAGCGCTCGGTTGTGGTCGAGCGTCGCGTGGTCCGCAAATTCGGCAACGACAAGCGAGTTTAAGCAGGCGGTGAACCTCACCCGTTCAGCGCACGCGAGCGGCGCTATCTGCAACTCCCCTGACACAGCACGGGTGACAAGCGTCCCATTATTCCGCATATCGTCGGCATGCGCCACTTCCCTCCTTGCCGCATCGTGTGCCTCACCGAAGAGACGGTGGAGACGCTTTATCTGCTCGGCGAGCAGGATCGCATCGTCGGTGTCTCTGGTTATACGGTCCGTCCGCCTCAGGTGCGCCGTGAGAAGCCACGTGTCTCGGCGTTCATTTCGGCCGACGTTCCGAAAATCCTCGCGCTCGAACCCGATCTGGTACTGGCGTTCTCCGATATGCAGGCGGATATCGCCGCCAATCTGATCCGTGCGGGCGTCGCGATCCACGTTTTCAACCATCGTGAC
>JBDTCP010000083.1:0-7479 GCA_039923555.1 Nitrobacter sp. | reverse complement strand
GCGATGCCGCTGACGCCGAGCCGGGCGATCAGATCATGGTGAATGAAATCCTGCGCCGTGGTGCCGGCGCGCGCGGCGTCGAAGGTCATGACCACGGCACCCGCGAGGCCGGCGCCGGCCAAAAGCCGCAGCTTGTTGGTCTCGTCGGTCAGGCGGAATTGCGGGGTGTTCGGGCTGAAGAATTTTCGCGGGTGCGGCTCGAAGGTGACCGCGAATGCCAGCTTGTCGAGGGAGCGGGACATTTCGAGGGCCGCTGCGATCACCGCGCGATGGCCAAGGTGTACGCCGTCGAAATTGCCCATCGCGACCACCGCCCCCTTGGGGATCGAAGGGGCAGGGGTGGTGTCGCGAATGATGGTAAATTCAGAGTTCATCACGGTTTCGTTGATGGGTGGGGGCAGGATTGAAGTCAAGCGGGGGCTTGTCGAGGCTGCGTGACGCGCAGGACGGCAATGTGGGTCGCCCAGTTAACTGGCTGTTTAACGGCTGGTGCTAATTGTGAAGGCGGACCCGAGAGGTGCAGGACCGGCGAACGCCGGATTTTGCCCTTGAGGATGGCCCGCTCCGGCGGGCTTTAAATGGTTTTCGGCACACATAGAATGTGACGTGCAGGGGGGCTCGCTATGGCGGTTGATTTGTCGATGTCGGTTCTGGTGGTGGACGACTACAACACCATGATCCGCATTATCCGGAATCTTCTCAAGCAGCTCGGGTTCGAGAACATCGACGATGCCAGCGACGGTTCGGTGGCGCTGAACAAGATGCGCGTCAAGAAATACGGTCTCGTGATTTCCGACTGGAACATGGAGCCGATGACGGGCTACGACCTGCTCAAGGAAGTCCGTGCCGATCCCAACCTCGCCATGACGCGGTTCATCATGATCACGGCGGAATCCAAGACCGAGAACGTCATCGCCGCCAAGAAGGCCGGCGTGAATAACTACATCGTCAAGCCGTTCAACGCGGCGACGTTGAAGACCAAGATCGAAGCGGTCTTCCCGGACAACGTCCCGGCGTAACGGTTAATCGCACACTCAACGTCATCCTGAGGTGCGCGCCCTCGGCCGCGCTCTTGCGCGGTCGGCGCGCCTCGAAGGATCACCATTGTCATCCTTCGAGGCGCGCTGTCGCTCGCACCTCAGGATGACGGCTTTTGCGCGTGTATCAAGTTACCACTTCAGTTCGCGCATCAGCGCCAGCGGCGGATGGCCGAACAGTTCCTTGGCCGAAGCCGGATCGAGCTGGTCGATGCCGGCGAATTCCCCGGAATGGATGCCGCGCGTCAGGAACAGCAGATCAATGCCGAAGGCGTGGGCGCCCATGAGGTCCGTGCGCACGGAGTCGCCGATGGCCAACACGTGGCTCAGCGACGTGGCCTTGCCGCTTCGCTCCTGCGCCAGCGCCATGGCGCGCTCGTAGATCGGCCGGTGCGGCTTGCCGTAGAAGATCACCTCGCCGCCGAGTTCGCGATAAAGTTCGGCGATGGCGCCGGCGCAATAGAGCAGCCGGTCGCCGTGTTCGACGACGATATCGGGATTGGCGCAGATCAGCGGCAGCTTGCGCTCGCGCGCCTGCATCATCATGGCGCGATAGTCCTCGGCGGTTTCGGTCTCGTCATCGAACGGGCCGGTGCAGATGATGTAGTCGGCGCGCTCGATCGGTGCGAACACGGGATCGAGGCCGTGGTGGATCGAGTTGTCGCGCTCGGGACCGAGCCAGTAGATGGCCTTGGCCGGATGCTCGGCGACGTAGCTGCGCGTCAGGTCGCCGGATGAAACGATGCCGTCATAGGTGTTGTCGGGAACGCCGAACTTGCGCAACTGCCGCTGCACAGCTTCGGCCGGGCGTGGCGCGTTGGTGATGAGGATGACGGTGCCGCCCTGGGTGCGGAATGTTTTCAGCGCAGCGCAGGCCTCGGGAAACGACACCAGGCCGTTGTGAACGACGCCCCAGATGTCGCTGAGCACGACATCCCTCTCGGCCACGAGGTCGCCCAGATGGTTTTTGAAACGAAGGGCAGTCATGTGGTCGGATGCTTTCAGACAGCGCCGCCGGCGCGTCGCGCCAGCGCGGCGTTGCCGGTCATGCGGGGGGCGGCTCGGGCTTGATCGCGTCAGCCTTCATCATGTCGGCCCCGGATGCGTTGGCTCCCACAGGTCCTGCCGCGCCGAACACGCCGGGCTTTGCCTTGTCGGCGGTGTCGCCCGCCGCATCCGGACGCAGCGGCCGCGGCGCGGCGAACAGAAAACCCTGACCGAAGCGGACGTCGTAGTCGAGCAGATCGACCACCGCCCGCTCGCCTTCGATGCGTTCCGCGATCAGGTCAATGCCGAAGCGTCCAAGCAGACCGGAGATGTCGGCCGGATGGATATCGGAGGTCGATGTCTGCTTCTGATCCAGCAGGAGCGAGGCGGGGACCTTGATGAAGCGGACGCCGCGATCGGCCAACTCGCGCGGCTCGATCCGCAAGTCCTTCACGTGATCGATGGAGAATCGACAGCCGCGCTGCGCCAGTGCGGCGAGGTGTTCGCATTCGGTCGTACCGAGACCGCGCAGCGTGCTGTGCTTGAATTCGAGAATCAGCGAGGACGCCAGCGCGCGATTGGCTTCGAGAAAATCCAGGGACTGCGCGAATGCCGCGGGATTGCCGAGCGTCACCGCGGCGACGTTGCAGAACACACCGACCTCCTTGTGGCGCACCTGAAGCCGCTGCAGCACCTGCGCGCAGCGAAGCATCACCATGTTGTCGATGCGTCCCATCAGACCGGCGGCTTCGGCGGCGGGAATGAAGTCGTCGGCGCCCAGGATTTCGCCGCGGGCATCGCGCAGCCGCGTCACCGCTTCGTAGTAACGCACCTTGCGCTGCGGCAGCGTCACGATCGGCTGGAGGAAGATCTCGATGTTGTTGGTTTCGATGGCGTTCTTGATCGTCGTCAGGATCTGCGCGTCGTTGCGGGCCGGCGCAGGGCTCGCCGCGGTGGGCGGAATGGCAGGATACGCGGTAGCGGGATCGACCGGTCTCGTATCCTGCGCGGGTTCGGCCGCTGGCGCCCTGGCTAACGGCAGTGACGCCAGCTTGTCGTCATGGGCGGCAACCGAGGCGGCGAGCTGCCTGACCAGTCCGCCGAGCTCGTTGATTTCGCCAAGTGCCGATTGAAGCTCCGATTGAACGCGGTCCTGCCCGGCGGAATTCACCGAGACGATCTTGCCCTCGGCTGCCGCGAGGCGGCGTCCGAATTCGGTGACCTGGCGGGCGAGATCGGCGATGCCGTGCGACAGATCGGAGATCTGGCCATCGACGTCGCTGCGGTCGCGCATCCGCATCGACACCGCGTTGTAGAGAATGAGGAAGGTCAGGGCGGCCAGCGCCACGATGGCGGCTTCCGTCGCGCGCAGGCCCGTCAGCGAATAGAGCACGAGGCCGAGCGACGCGGAAACCAGAACCATGCAGATGGCAACAAAAATCGTGGAAATACGGATCATCTGGCGCGAAAATTCCTCGGCGCGGAGCAATCTCCGGCGCTCCCGATCCGGTACACTATCACCATCGGTGATTCGGGGGACAGGTCTTCTGGAGTTGTCCGCCGGAAACGCACCAACCATTGGCTCAGGCGACTGGCTCAGGCGACGGCGCGGATCACCTTGGCGACCTTGTCGATGATCTCGCCGACCTGATCCTCGCTGACGATCAGCGGCGGGGTCAGCGCCAGCGTGTCGCCGGCGATGCGCATCATCAGATCGTTGTCATGGAACGCGTTTATCAGCGCGGCAAAGCCGCGGTCGCCAGGTCCGTTCTTGTTGGGCGCGAGGTCGATGCCCGCTGTAATCCCGACGGTGCGGATGTCCACCACATTGGGCTCGTTGCGCAAGCTCATCACCGCATCGGCGAATTTCGGTTCCAGCTTGTTGGCGCGCTCGAACAGCTTTTCGTCGCGATAGATGTCGAGGGTGGCGAGGCCTGCGGCGCAGGCCAGCGGGTGTGCCGAATAGGTATAGCCGTGGAACAGCTCCATGGCATTCGGCGGACCGGTCATGAAGGCGTCGTGGAGGGTGTCGCGCACCAGCACGCCACCCATCGGGGCCGCGCCGTTGGTCACACCCTTTGCAAAGGTGATCATGTCCGGCAGCACGCCGTAGCGCTCGGCGGCGAACGCGTAACCGAGACGGCCGAAGCCGGTGATGACCTCGTCGAAGATCAGGAGGATGCCGTGCTTCTGGGTGATCTCGCGCAGCCGCTTGAGATAACCTTTTGGCGCGGGCAGCACGCCGGTCGATCCGGCCATCGGTTCGACGATCACGGCGGCGATGGTGTTGGCGCCGTGCAGGTTGACGAGACGTTCGAGTTCGTCGGCGAAATGCGCGCCATACTCCGGCTCGCCTTTGCTGAAGGCCTGCTTGTCGCGATCGTAGGTCGCGGGCAGATGGTCGACGCCGGCGAGCAGCGTGCCGAACATCTTGCGGTTGCTGACGATGCCGCCGACCGAGGTGCCGCCGAAGCCGACGCCGTGATAGCCGCGCTCGCGGCCGATCAGGCGGATGCGGCTGCCCTGGCCGTTGATCTGGTGATAGGCCAACGCGATCTTCAGCGCGGTATCTGCCGCCTCCGATCCCGAATTGCAGAAGAACACATGATCGAGTCCCTTCGGCGCGATCTCGGCGATACGGCTCGCCAGTTCAAAGGCCTGCGGAATGCCGAACTGGAACGGCGGCGCGAAGTCCAGCGTCTCGGCCTGTCTGGTGATCGCCGCCGCGATCTCTGTGCGCCCGTGACCTGCGTTGCAGCACCACATGCCGGCGGCGCCGTCGATGATCTTGCGGCCGTCGGTGGTGAAATAGTGCATGTCCTTGGCCCCGGCCAGCAGCCGCGGCGCGTTCTTGAAAGCGCGGTTGGCGGTGAATGGCATCCAGAACGCTGCGAGATCGTTCGGCACGTTGAGGGTAGGGGTCTTGTCTAACATCGGGGGTCCCTCATTATTTTTATGCGCATAGCGGTAAAGGATCGGCGCACCGGTCGGTTCACAAGCCTAGAGCTTTTTGGAAGCCAGTGGAATTCGCTTTGCGGTGAGACCGCAGTGTCATTCCTAAGCTGGACGAATTGCGTTGGCCGGAAAATGGCGTGCGAAGCGCCGATGCGCGACCACGACGCAGAAGGGTAGATATCTACTACCTTTAGTATGATATCCATTCAGAAACACTTAATAGTTGTGTGGCTGAATGCGCTGCATGACGCGGTTGGAAAAAAATCTTCGCAATCTTCGGCGCTGCGGTCGTGGCGCGTCCGCGGTCGAGTTCGCGATGCTGCTGCCGCTGTTCCTGGTGCTCGGCATCGTGGTGTTCGGCTCCTACCTCACGATGGTGCATGGCGTGCAGCAGCTTGCCGCAGAGGCGGCGCGCTCGTCGGTCGCGGGTCTGAGCGAGACCGAGCGGGAGAGCCTCGCCACGAACTATGTCACCGCGAACGTCGGGTCGTATCCGCTGTTGCAGCCAACCCATCTCACGATGAGCGCGGCGACGTCAGGCAGCAACGTCTTCGTCGTTACCGTCAACTACGACGCCTCTGACAGTTTCATCTATACGCTGCCGTTCGTGCCAGCGCCGGCTTCGACCATCGTGCGCTCGGCGGCGATCCCGTTCGGCGGCTTTTGAGGGAGGCCGCGATGCAAAACCTGCTTCGGCGCTTCATCTCGGACACACGCGGCAATTTCGCGATCATGGGTGCGGGATGCATGGTGCTGGTGATCGGCTGCGCCGCGCTCGGCGTTGACGTCGGATCGATCTATGCCGACCGCCGCAAGTCGCAGAGCGCCGCCGATCTCGCCGCAATCGTCGCCGCCGGCAACCTCGGCAAGGCCACCAGCGCCGCAGCCGCGACCGTGACGGCGAACAACTATCCGGCGAGCGCGCTGGTTTCGGTCGAACTCGGCAACTACACCGCGAACGCCGCGCTGGCGCCGAAGGCGCGCTTCGTGACGCCCGCGACCGGCGCCGCCAATGCGGCGCGGGTGATGCTGAAAACCCAGACGCCGCTCTATTTCGCGCGCATGTTCACCGGCGGCAGCAGCCACTTCGACATCACCACGACGGCCACGGCGGCGAGCTCCGCGGTCGCCTCGTTCGCGATCGGCTCGCGGCTGGTATCGCTCAACGGCGGCCTGCTCAATGCGATGCTCGGCGGCCTACTCGGGACGACCTTATCATTGTCGGTGATGGACTATCAGGCGCTGATCGATGCCCACGTTGATGCCTTCGATTTCCTGAACGCGCTGGCGACGCGCCTTGACCTGACCGGCGTCACCTACGACTCCGTGCTGTCAGGCAATGTGCAGGTCGCCGACATCGTGGCTGCGATGCTGAGCGCACAGCAAACGGCGAACGGCCTGAACGCTGCGACGACGGCGCTGTCCAACATCTCGCTGGCGCTTGCCGGGCTGACCACCACCATCGTGCCGGGGACACTGATCGATGCCGGTCCCTATAAGGCGATGACGGTCGGCTCAAAACCGAAAACCGGCGTCAGCGTCTCGGTATTCGATCTTTTGTCGGCGACCGGGGCGATCGCCAACGGCACCAACCAGATCGCGGCCTCCGTCAATCTCGGACTGCCCGGCATCGCCTCCGTCTCCATCATGGCAACGATCGGCGAGCATGCGCAGGGCGCGAGCTGGATGACGGTCGGGACTGAAGGGGCGAGCGTGCATACCGCGCAGACCCGCGTGCTGATTTCGATCAAGCTGCTCGGCAGCGGTGGGGTGTCGGCCGTTAATCTCCCGCTCTATGTCGAGGTGGCCTCGGGCACGGCAACGCTCAATACCGTGAGTTGCGGCCGTCCCGATGTCAGCACCTCGAGCGTTACACTCGGCGTGACGCCCGGCATCGTCGATGCCTGGATCGGCAAGGTCTCGGCGGCCGACATGACCAACTTTTCGGTGAAGCCCAATCCGCCGTCCGCGACGCTGGTCAATCTCGGAGCGATTACCGTGACGGGCCGCGCGCACGCCGGCATGGGCAATACCTCGCCGACCTCGGTTGTCTTCAGCTATTCCGATATCACCGCGCAGACCAAGAAGACCGTGACCACCACCAACTTCACCTCGTCGCTGACCGGCAGCCTGCTCGGTGACCTGTCGCTGGCCGTCAACGTCGGGCCGCTGGGTCTGCCGATCCCCGGTCTCGGCGGCACCGTGAAAGGAATCATCGGTGGCGCCACCGCGTCAATCGATCAGGTGCTGGCCTCGGTGCTGGTGACGCTCGGCATCGGCATCGGTCAGGCGGATGTCTGGGTGTCGGGTGTGCGCTGCGACGGCGCGGTGCTGGTGAATTGATCTTTCTTCGCTCTCCCCTTGCGGGAGAGGTGGCGAAATCGAGCGTAGCGAGATTGAGCCGGGTGAGGTGTGTGCTGTCGACCCCTCACCCGCCTTCGCTTCGCTCAGGCACCCTCTCCCGCAAGGGGAGAGGGAAGAAAGGCCGCCTTGCCCGTCT
>JBDTCP010000082.1:0-3942 GCA_039923555.1 Nitrobacter sp. | reverse complement strand
CCGCCGGTCGGAAAGTCCGGCCCCGGAATGATGTTGATGAGGTCGTCGATACTAAGCGCCGGATCATCGATCAGAGCGACACAGGCGTCGATGACTTCGCCGAGATTATGCGGCGGGATATTAGTCGCCATGCCCACGGCAATGCCGCCGGCACCGTTGACCAGCAGGTTCGGAAACTTCGCCGGCAGGACCGACGGCTCTCTCTCGCTGTTGTCGTAGTTCGGCTGATAGTCGACCGTGTCCTTGTCGATATCGTCGAGCAGCGAGTGCGCCACCTTGGTCAGACGCGATTCGGTGTAGCGCATCGCCGCGGCCATATCGCCATCGACCGAGCCGAAATTGCCCTGCCCGTCGATCAGCGGCACGCGCATGGAGAAATCCTGCGCCATGCGCACCATCGCGTCATAGACCGACTGGTCGCCGTGGGGATGGTATTTACCGATGACGTCGCCGACGGTGCGCGCCGACTTGCGATAGGGCTTGTTCCACTCGAAGCCGTTCTCGTACATCGCGTAGAGAATGCGCCGATGCACCGGCTTCAAACCGTCGCGCGCATCCGGCAACGCACGCGCCACGATCACGCTCATGGCGTAATCGAGGTAGCTGCGCTTCATCTCGTCGAGAATGGAAACGGGACGAATACCCGAGGCCGCCGGCGGCTCTCCGGGTTTCGAATCTTCAGCGTCTGACAAAATAGGATTCCGGTCGGTTTCTACTCGGAATCATATAGCGTATCGGGGGTCGGAAAACCACCTTCCGCGGACCCGTCGGACTGTTTTTTCCCGTCGTTTTCTCAGGTACTTATGGGCTACGACGGCAATCCGAAACCCGTCATGTGGGACTGCGCGCCGGCGACCTTCGTGATGCTCGCTGGCGGGATCAAAACGCTAGTTGCCGTCGTCGCCGTCCGGCTCGACAGCCGGCGCCAGCGTCAGCTCAAGATCGCCGGCCTCAAGCGGATCCTCATCGTCCCGCAGGGCGGGATCATCCGATGGCGTGGGAACGCTGAAACCCCCGGGCAGACGGGAATCCAAAAGCCCCGTCCCCTTCAGTTCCTCCAGACCCGGCAGGTCGCCGAGGGCTTCGAGGCTGAACTGGGACAGGAAAGCCTCCGTCGTTCCGAACGTGAGCGGTCGGCCCGGTGTCTTGCGGCGACCGCGCGGCCTGATCCAGCCAGTCTCCAGCAGGACATCGAGCGTACCCTTGGATGTGATGACGCCGCGGATATCCTCGATCTCGGCACGTGTCACCGGCTGATGGTAGGCAATGATCGCCAGCATCTCGATGGCCGCTCGCGACAGCCGCCGGGTTTCGGTGCTTTCCCGCGTCATCAGCCAGGCCAGATCGCCCGCCGTGCGGAACATCCACTTGTTGGCGACGCGCACCAGATTGACGCCGCGATAGGCGTAATCCGCCTGCAATTGCGCAAGCGCGACCTTGATGTCGACGCCTTCGGGCATCCGCTTGGCGAGCGCCGCCTGATCCAGTGGCTCGGATGAGGCAAACAGCAACGCCTCCAGCAGCCGCAGCTCCTCGGGCCGCGCTGCGGGCTGTTCCGATGCCGGTTCCTCGAGGTGCTCCACGCGTTTTTCCGCCAGGCTTGCCATCGCTCGGTCTCCTTCTTCCACTTACTGCGTCGGGGCGTCCGGCACCACCGTCGCATCGGGTGTCGGCTGCGGCGCGCGCTTGCGAAAATAAAGCGGCGCGAACGCGTCTTTCTGGTTCAGATCCATGACGCCTTCACGGACCAGCTCGAGTGCGGCCGCGAAACTCGACGCGAACACGGTGGCCCGCTGCGAGGGATCGACGACATAGGTCATCAGATATTCGTCGAGGCATCCCCAGTCGTCGTCGGCAAGACCGACCAGACGCTCAAGGGAGGCCCGTGCTTCGGTCAACGACCAAACGGTGCGCTTAGCCAGATGCACTGTCGCCAACACGCGCTGCTGACGCTGCGTGGCGTAGGCGGTGAGCAGATCGAACAGCGTCGCCGTGAATCTCGGATGACGAATTTCTGCGATCGATTCGGGATTTCCGCGCGGAAAGATGTCGCGCCGCAGTTGCGGGCGATTCATCAGGCGGTTCGAAGCCTCACGGATGGCTTCAAGGCGGCGCAGGCGATTGGCGAGCGCCGTGGCCATCTCCCCGGCGCTCGGTCCATCCGGAGTCGCCGGTTCCGGCAGCAGCAATCGCGATTTCAGGAACGCCAGCCATGCCGCCATCACCAGATAGTCGGCGGCTAGTTCGAGACGAATCTTGCGGGCCGCCTCGATGAAAACGAGATACTGGTCGGCGAGCGCCAGAATGGAGATTTTTGACAGGTCGACCTTCTGTTGCCGCGCCAGCGCCAGCAACAGGTCAAGCGGGCCCTCATAGCCCTCGACATCGACCATGAGCGCGATCTCGTCATCGATGCGCTCGGCCGGCCGCCCCGTTTCAAATGAGAGAATTTCCGCGCTCATGCGCTTGCTGCTCCCGCTCCCGTCAAGACATCAAGTTCTGCCCGCGCCGCCTCGCGGTCGAATGGCAGGGGCGGCTTGCGCGATGCCAGGGCCTGTCGCGCACGGTCCAGCACCTTACCCGACAGTTCCGGAGCTTCTCCGGCGATCTGCCGCATCTCGTCCAGTTTGCCGTTGCAGTGCACGACCATGTCGCAACCGGCCGAAACGATCGCCCGGGTTCGCTCGGCGATAGATCCCGCCAATGCGTTCATCGACACGTCGTCACTCATCAACAAACCCTGGAACCCGATCACACCCCGAATCACCTGTTCGATGATTGTCGCAGAAGTCGTGGCCGGTTGGGTGGGATCAATTGCGCTGAACACAACATGTGCGGTCATCGCCATCGGCAGGTCGGCGAGCAATCGGAATGCAGCGAAATCAATAGTCTCTAGATCGTTCCTCGAGCTATCTACCACCGGGAGCCTATAGTGGGTATCGGCGGTCGCCCGCCCATGACCCGGAATGTGCTTGAGCACCGGCAGGACGCCGCCCTGCTGCAGTCCCTCGGTCACGGCGCGCGCGATGGCGGCGACCTTGTCCGGATCGGTGCCATACGCGCGGTCGCCGATGACGGCGTCAGCACCGGGCACCGGAACGTCCGCCAGCGGCAGGCAATCGACGGTGATGCCGAGATCCGCGAGGTCGGCTGCGATCAATTGCGCGCTCAGCCGCGCCGCCTGCAGCCCCTCGGCGCGATCACGGTCATAGAGAGCGCCGAACACTCCACCGGCCGGATAGACGGGCCAATGCGGCGGGCCCAACCGCTGCACGCGGCCTCCCTCCTGATCGATCAGGACGGGCGCATCGCTGTCATCAACCGTTTCCCGAAAGTCTTGAACCAACCGAGCGACTTGCAGGGGACTGTCGACATTTCTCTTGAATAGAATAAAGCCCCATGGACGTTCCGCGCGCAGGAACTCACGCTCCTCCGCGGTCAGGCTCAGACCGGACACACCCGTGATAAATGCGCGTGGACTCATAGCGGCCGATTAGCTCGCGTCCGCAACGGGGGTCAAGGAAACTGCCGTTAATTCCTTTGGACGACGCATTGTCCGCCGGCAGATTTGAGGGTTCCGCAGAAATGCGAGGCCTCTTCGGACGAACCAAACGGGCCGACCATCGCGCGATAATAGAGACCCTTGGCACCAAGATCGGCGCGTTTGATCAATGGGGCTCGCGATCCCAATACGGACGGGAACTTGCCCTGGAGCACCCGGAAGGAGGACTGTGCGTCCGCCTCGTTTCGCTGCGACGAGACCTGAACCACATAGCCACCGGTGCTGACTGCGGCTGACGCAATCGGCTGCTGGCTCGGATTGGTCGAAGCCACCCGGGTCCGCGTTTCGGCAGGCGCTTGCGGGGAGAGCGACAGCGGCGCGGGTGCGCTGGTGACGGATGGAGGCGCATGCCGGCCGGCGGCAGGTACCGAAGCAGGCGC
>JBDTCP010000081.1:0-18226 GCA_039923555.1 Nitrobacter sp. | reverse complement strand
ATCTAAATCGCGTTAATGAGAAGTTTCTTGTCCGCGATCAGTGAAGCGCGAAGCGCGCCAGGTCGACCGCCTTGATCCAGTCGGTCTCCGGATAGATCAGCAGGGCGCCGAGCGCGAGCGCGATGCCATAGGGAATTCCTGTATCCCTGCCGTGCAGTCTGGTGAGCCAGTCTTGACTGTGAAATAGCACGGGCAGAGGCCATTGCCGGAACTGGAGCAGCAGCAGCGTCAGGACTCCGCCGAACACGGAGGCACAGACGAGGTATTCGAGGAGATGTCCGAAGCCGAACCAGAGAGCGGCCGCGGCCGCCACCTTTGCGTCGCCGCCGCCAACCCAGCCCATCGCAAAACAGGTAAATGCGACAAGGAGGACGGCGAGGCCGGCGCCGGCATGTAGCAGCATGTCGTGAAGGCTCATGCCGCTTAGGGCGGCCATTACGAGGAAGCCAACCACCAAAAGCAGCGAGACCCGATTGGAGATCGTCATGGTGAGCAGATCGCTCGCGGCGGCGAACGCCATCAGGGCCGGAAACAACAGCAATCGTGCGACATCGAGTGCCATGGAGATACCAGTGTCCCGATTCCGAAGTTCGCTTACCCCTTGCCGTCACCCTTTGATGCGAACTTCGGAATCAAAGGGACACTAGCAACTCTATGATTCTAGCGGTTCAGGTTCAGTAGTTCGCTTGACGGACTCGATTGGGCAATGAAGCGAACTTCCGAACCACGACACCTAGCTTCTGCAGCGCCAGCTGTTACGGAGTATGATTCTAGCCGGTCAAAGTGAACATTCAGGAAATGATGCGAAAATTCAGGTGCTGATGAGTCTGGCCGCGAGGGTGAGGATCGCCAGCACCAGCGCCATGCAGACGGTTTGAAGAACCTGTCGCGCGCCCTCGCCGTCAGGAGAAGGGGAGCGTCCTGGATGGACGAACTTCAACGGAGCCATTACGATCAACTCGAATTGTCGCCTCGGTTCGGTGCGGCCGGAAGCGAAAAAGGGTCCCGAGTTGCCGGGACCCTTCAGTAGCAACCGAAATCTGGCGATTAGCTGGCGGGGGCGGCGGGCGCCAGCTTGGTGTTTATGCCGGTGAACACGCCGTTCAGCGTAGTTCCGAGCGTCTGGACGGCCACGATGATTGCGACGGCGATGCCCGCTGCAATCAGGCCGTATTCGATGGCGGTAGCGCCGGATTCATCCTTCACGAAGCGCGTAACAAGATTCTTCATAACCAGCTCCCTATGTTCACGTGGCTGTCGAACTAACTCTTGGTCGAAACGGCGTTCTCAGCACCGTGACCATGACACCACCGTAGGATGGGAGAAATTGCAGCGCAGTTAATTCGATTGCAGAAACGCCGTCGTAACGGGCTCTTCTTTCTCACAGTAAATTTAGATTTAAGAGAGATTCATAAAAAATGCATTTTCCTCAAATGCTCCCGGATCGTTTCAGAGCGACGAATTGGAGACAGTCCAAGTTGAGTTCAGGTTGGATTCGCGAACGCCACTCTAAGGGGCGGATATGCCGGGCTTGCTCCACGACGTGGTTCAGATGCTGGGCTAGGGTGGTCCCCATAATCATCGTTCCGGATGGGTTCATGGCGGCTCCTGAAAATATCATGCGGTCCATCGCTCGCCGGGAAGACAACTGGATTTCGCTACCGGTCTGTCCGTTCCAGAAATAGAGCGCCGGCAGCGCCCCTCCCGAAACCCGCGTTTGCGATTCGTTCATCAATTAACGGCAGATTTGCCATGTCGGGCGCCGGCACCGTTGCGTATCGTTTTGTCGGCTCGTAAGCGTCCCGGAGTGCAGTATGTGTTTCAAGTCTTTGCGCGACCATTCACGCGCTTCCGTTATCGGCCTGTCGCTTGCAACGGTGGTTTTGCTTTGTCCGGCGGCGGCCTTCGCCGAAGTGACGAGCGACCCGATCTCGGTCAATGTGGACCAGGCGAAGCTGGTCAAGCTGCCGGGACGTATCTCGACGATTGTGGTCGGTAACCCGCTGATTGCCGACGTCACCCTGCAACCGGGTGGCCTCGTGATCGTGACCGGCAAGGGCTACGGCGCAACCAATGTGATTGCGATGGACCGCGCCGGGGGCATTCTGGTGGATCGCGTCATTCAGGTGGAGGGACCGAGCGATCAGGTGGTGACCGTTTATCGCGGCGTGGATCGCGAGTCATATAGCTGCATGCCGGTTTGCCAGAAGCGGATCACTCTCGGGGACAGCGCCGCCTACTTCAAGGCCACGATGGACCAGGCCAGTGATCTGAGTTCGCAGGCCAGCGGCGGCGGAGCGGCTGCAAAACAGTAAAGCCGGCCAAGCCACCCGGCAACGGCACCTTGGCACTCCGTCCGCGGCAGCGCCGTTTGGCCAAATTCGGCAACGGTTAATATCGGGTTAACGGCAAGGGGCATTCTGCTTCTATCGGACGAAACACTTCAACAATCTGTTTCGGCTAGTCCTTGACGGTAGATACATCCGCCGTGTCCGAGGAATTTGTGATGTCGTCGCCCCCCCGTTTCAGAACCGCAGCCGCAGCCGTAAGGATAGCTCGCTGTTTTCGTGGGAATCGGCGCGGGTCCGCTGCGGTGGAATTCGCTCTCGTCGCGCCGCTGTTCTTCGCGCTCCTGTTCGCGATCATCGAGACAGGGCTGGTCTTCTTTGCGAGCCAGGGCCTGGAGACCGCGTTGCAAGACTCGGCGCGCATGATCCTGACCGGCCAGGCGCAGACCGCCCAATACGATAAGCAAGGTTTCAAGAAGAACGTCGTCTGCACCTACGTCAATGCTTTGTTCGACTGCGCGAAGGGCATCTATGTCGATGTCCAGAGCTACTCTGGATTCGAGAGCGTTAAGATCTCGGACCCGATAGCGGGCGGAATTTTCGTCGATAACACGGTATACAAGCCCGGCGGCCCGGGAGACATCGTCGTCGTGCGGCTGTTCTATCAGTGGCCGATATTCGTCACCGGACTTGGCTACAACATCGCGAATCTGAGCGGCGGCAAGCGGTTGCTGTCAGCGACGGCTGCCTTCAAGAACGAGCCCTTCCCGCCGCCGCCGCCGCCGGCGTCATAATGGATGATCGATGCGTCGGGAAACGACATCAACACGAGTGACGGGAGTTGAGGACGTGAAGTCGATGTCCAGCATCTGGTCTTGCGTCAGGGTTTCGGTGGCGGCGTTGCGTCATGATTCGCGCGGCGTCGCAGCGACGGAATTTGCGATGATCGTGCCGCTGATGCTCGTGATGCTTTTGGGGACCGTCGAGATGTCGTCAGGTGTAGCAGTCAATCGCAAGATCACGCTAATGGCGCGCACCCTATCCGACCTGACCTCGCAGTGGTCTCCCCCTACGGCCCTGACCACTGCGGACATGGACAATTTCTTCGCTGCCAGCAATGGAATCCTGTGGCCCTATTTGTCGTCGCCGACAAAGGCTACGATCTCGGAGCTGTACATCGATCCCAAAACATCGGTGGCACGGGTACAATGGAGCAATGGATCGGTACCCCGGGCTCAGGGATCGACCGTCACCATTCCCGCGGGCCTCATCGGCACGGATTCATCGGGCAAGACGCTTCCTAATCAATATCTGATCTTCAGCGAAGTCAGCTATGTCTATGAGCCGGCGGTTGGCTATGTCATGTCGAAGCTCGGCGTGAAACTCAGCGATAGCGCCTATACGCGGCCGCGTCAGTCGAACTGTGTGTGGTTCGCGCCGGCCACGACGTGCACGACCTATTGAGACCGCTCATACCGAACCGAGCTACAATAAAAAAAGCCGCGCTGAAGGCGCGGCCTTTTCCCGATAAAATCTTTTCGATCTTAAGATGCAGCGCAAGCTCCGTCTAGCCGGCAGCACGCAGATTGTCGGCCGACGATTTTCCAGAACGGCGATCAGCGACGATCTCGTAGCTGATCTTCTGGCCTTCACGCAGCGTTCCAAGTCCGGCGCGTTCAACTGCGCTGACGTGAACGAACACGTCGTTGCCGCCATCGTCCGGTTGAATGAAGCCGTAGCCCTTGGTCGCGTTAAACCACTTCACGGTTCCCATGCTCACGGGGTAGTCCCTTTTCAAATACATATATCGAAGCCCGCTTTCGGCGGGCTGGTGAGATCGGATTTTTGGAAGGGTCGTCAGCGTCTAAACCGGCTGTACCGGTGGATAGCTAATGTCGTCCGGCCGAAAATCGATGAAAGCCATATTATTCGAAGGCAAGTCCCAAAACAATCCTGACACGCACGATTTTTTGAGGTGTAGCGTAACGGTCGGCGCCACCGAGGCTGCGCCCGGGCATGGTGCGGTCTTCCGTTGTCGAAGGTCGGCTATCTGCGGCGGAACTGGCCTCCGCGCGGTGGTCCGCCACGCGGTGCTCCGCTGGGGCGCTCGTCCTTGTGCCGGAAGATAAGGCGTCCCTTCTCTAGATCGTAGGGGGACATCTCGATGGTGACGCGATCGCCGGCCAGCGTCTTGATCCGATTCTTCTTCATCTTGCCGGCGGTATAGGCAACGATTTCGTGCCCGGCATCGAGTTGAACCCGGTAGCGGGCGTCGGGCAGGATTTCGGTGACCAGTCCTTCGAACTGGATCAGTTCTTCTTTCGCCATTGGGTTCTCCGGATCGATTGGCGCTTCACGGGTGGTCCGATTCTAACATTTGCATCCCGTTGCAGCAGGAGTTCCTGCAAATGCTAGAATCAAAGGACCACAAGCAACTAGGTTTCTAGTGGTGTTTTTTGAATTCGACATTCGCTCGCCGAGTTTGCTGCTGCAAAGTGGGTGACGACTGCCAAATTCATTCGACTAGCGTTGAGGACGTTGGTTGGGCTTCGCGCGCGCGGGCCGGCTTTGGCGATGCAGGAAGGCAACACCCTGCATCCCTTCGGCCTTGCCGCCCTGCGATGAACGGGAAGGTTCATGTCGGCCGGCTTCCGGCCGCTTCGTTTGCGGCACGCCGTTGCCATGGCGGCTGCGGCGTCGCGGACCGTTCGCGCCGGGCGCGGCGTCGCCCACTCTGGTCGCGTGACCATGGGGCGCGGGACGTCCGGCGCGATGCTGCTGGTGGGCCGGCGCCGCGTCGCGCTGACCCGGCGTGCGGCGATCTTCTCTCGGCAGCACCACGCGGATCAGCTTTTCGATATCGCGCAGATAGGCCATTTCTTCGGCTCCGGCGACCAGCGAGATTGCCGCGCCATCAGCGCCAGCGCGCGCGGTGCGGCCGATGCGATGGACGTAAGTCTCGGGGACGTTCGGCAGGTCGAAGTTGACGACGTGGCTGATCCCGTCGACATCGATGCCGCGCGCCGCGATGTCTGTCGCAACCAGCGTGCGGATTTCTCCGGTCCGGAAGGCCGCCAGCACGCGCTCGCGGTGGTTCTGCGATTTGTTGCCATGGATCGCATCGGACCTGATGCCAGCCCTGGCGAGGCTCTTCACGACCTTGTCGGCGCCATGCTTGGTCCGCGTGAAAATCAGCGCGCGGTTGACCGGTTCCTGCTTCAGAAGCTGAGCCAGAAACGCGGGCTTGTTGGCATGATCGACCTGAATGATGCGCTGGGCGATCCGTTCCACGGTCGAGGCGACCGGCGTCACTGCAACGCGTGCGGGATCGCGCAACATCTGCTCGGCCAGTTCCGCGATGTCCTTCGGCATGGTGGCCGAGAAAAACAGCGTCTGCCGCTTGATCGGCAACTTGCCGACGATTTTGCGGATATCGTTGATGAAGCCCATGTCGAGCATGCGATCGGCTTCATCCAGCACGAGAAATTCGACTTGGCCGAGCTTGAGCCCGTTGCTTTGAACGAGATCGAGCAGGCGGCCCGGTGTGGCGACCATGACTTCGACGCCTTGCATGATCGAGCGGACCTGACGCCCCATCGGAACGCCGCCGATCGCGAGAGCCGACGTCAGGCGCAGGTGACGGCCGTAGGCGTTGAAGCTTTCGAGGATCTGGCTCGATAGTTCGCGCGTGGGACTGAGGACCAGAACCCGGCAGCTCTTGGTCTGAGGCTTGATGCGATTCTGCAACAGGCGATGCAGGATCGGGAGAGCGAAGGCCGCGGTCTTTCCGGTACCTGTCTGGGCAATTCCGACGACGTCGCGTCCGGCGAGAGCAAGAGGAATGGTTTGGGCCTGGATGGGCGTGGGCGTCAGATAGTTTTCTTCTGCAAGCGCACGCGAGATGGGATCGGCAAGGCCGAAATCCTGAAAGGAGGTCAAAAGGTTGTTTCTTTCCATTAAGCGACCGGGCGTCCGGCCACATCGGCCGGAGCGTGCCAGGGTGTCTGTGGACACCCGCGTGTTTGGGGGCGTCGATTGGGGTTAGCTGAAGGGCAAGCCAGAAACCGTTGGACGGGCTCAGAACACGCGGCTCGCAGTGACCCGATGATTCTCAGGGTCGTGGCAGTCATATGGAACAGGAACGCGGCGGTTTCAAGGTGAATTGTGGAGAGCCCGCCCGGCGAACGGCGAAAACCGACCCTCGCCGCGCCCCAAAATAGCATTAAACGGTGCAATAATCCCGGCCAATCAGCCGCAATACTCAAATAGCCGGATTGACCGCGGTGACGCCGTCCTCTCTTCAGGGGGTGAAAAGAAGATTACTCGCCGTTCCACCCGCACGCCTTGGGCCGCTCGTGCAGATGTACGGGCACGGGTGCTGTGACGACAACCGGCGGTTTGGTCTTCGACAGGGGAATCGCGATCTCGCGCGCATGCAGGTGCAGGCCGGGTTCGCCGAAACGCGGAATGTATTGTTCATTGCGCTGGCGGCGCAGACTTGCCTGCGTGCCGTAAATATTGTCGCCGGCGATCGGCCAGCCCATCGCCGCACAATGGACGCGCAGTTGATGGGTGCGACCGGTGATCGGCTCCAACGCCAGCCAGGCCAGGCTTTCTGTTACCTCCTCCACAAGGTTGGAGGGACCAGAAAGCGCCCCGCTGCCAGCATTTGCTGAATTCAGAACACCACGCCCCAGCACTTTCCACTTCGTCATCGACGGCAATCCATTCGGGTCCGGCTTCTGCCACCAGCCGCGTTCGTGGTTCAGCCGTCCGAGCGGAATGTCGATGATGCCCTCGTCCTCGGCAGGACCGCCCTCGACCACGGCCCAGTAGGTCTTTGAAATTTTGTCATGCTTGAACATCAGGCCCAGCGATGCCGTCGCCTTGCGGTGGCGTCCGAGCACCAGGCAGCCCGAGGTCTCGCGGTCGAGCCGGTGAGCAAGCACGGGCGGCCGCGGCAGGCCGAACCGCAGCGCCTCGAACGACGCCTCGAGATTGGCGCCGCCCTTGGGGCCGCGATGCACGGGGATGCCGGCTGGCTTGTCGATCACCAGCATCAGCCCGTCGCGGTGGAGCACGCGGGCCTGGATTTGTTCGGCGCTGAGCTGGGGCGTATCCATTAATAGTTCAAGTCTTTCGCTCACAGGTCGAAACGGCTAACACACCTCCACAATGAGCGACAGCACCGACGACAAATCGAAACTGAGCTGGTGGCGCAGGCTGTCCACCGGCCTCAAGCGAACCTCGAGCTCGCTCGGCACGGCGGTGGCCGATCTCGTCACCAAGCGCAAGCTCGACCGCGCCATGCTCGACGACATCGAGGACGTGCTGCTGCGCGCCGATCTTGGAACCGCGGTGGCGGCGCGGATCGCGGCCGCCGTCGGCGAGGGACGCTACGACAAGGCGATTTCCGCCGATGAGGTGAAGACTGTCGTTGCGACCGAAGTGGAAAAAGTTCTCGCGGCGGTGGCGCAGCCGCTGGTCATTAATGAAACGCACAAACCGTTCGTCATCCTTGTGGTCGGCGTCAACGGCTCCGGCAAGACCACAACCATCGGCAAGCTCGCTGCGAAATTGTCCGCCGAGGGGCGCAAGGTGATGTTCGCCGCCGGCGATACGTTTCGCGCCGCGGCGATCGAGCAATTGAAGGTGTGGGGCGAGCGAACCGGATCGCCCGTCATCGCGGGCGCGCAAGGATCTGATTCCGCGAGCCTTGCATTCAACGCGCTCACCGCGGCGCGCGACGACGGGCGCGACGTGCTGCTGATCGACACGGCCGGCCGGTTACAGAACAAGGCGGAACTGATGAACGAACTCGAAAAGGTGGTTCGCGTCATCAAGAGGGTCGACGCGTCGGCACCGCATGCGGTTCTGCTGGTGCTCGATGCCACCGTCGGACAGAACGCGCTGTCGCAAGTCGAGGCGTTTCATCGCGTCGCCGGCGTCACCGGCCTCGTGATGACCAAGCTCGACGGCACCGCGCGCGGCGGCATTCTGGTGGCGCTGGCGGAGAAACATAAGCTGCCGGTGCATTTCATCGGCGTCGGCGAAGGTGTCGACGATCTCGCGCCATTTGCTGCGAAGGATTTCGCAAAAGCGATCGCGGGGATCGAGGTTTAATTTTTTGTCATAGCCGCCAACGGGTCCGGCTTCGCCGGCCCGATGATAGGCTCCGACGGGCATCCAGTAGGGCGTTGATGGGATATCAAAACCGTTCGGAATACTGGATCATCCGCTTTCGCCGATGATGACGGTCACAACAGGCAGGACGATGAACAAGTCACAACCGCACCCGCTGTTCAAGTTCGCGACGGAGCTCGGGCCGCTCCTGGTGTTCTTCGCCGCCAACGCGAAGTTTCAACTGTTCGTCGCCACCGGCGCCTTCATGGTGGCGATCGTCGCGGCGATGATTGCGTCCTATGTGGTGACGCGACATATCCCGCTGATGGCGCTGGTCACTGGTGTCATCGTCATCGTGTTCGGCACGCTGACGCTCGTGCTGCACGACGAGACTTTCATCAAGGTGAAGCCGACCATCATCTACAGCCTGTTCGCGGCGGTGCTCGGCGGCGGGTTGCTGTTCGGCCGCTCCTTCATTGCCATCATGTTCGATCAGGTGTTCAACCTGACGCCGGAAGGCTGGCGCAAGCTGACGCTGCGCTGGGCGCTGTTCTTTGCCGGCATGGCAATCCAGAACGAATTCATCTGGCGTACGCAGACGACGGACTTCTGGGTCGCCTTCAAGGCGTTTGGCGTGATTCCGATGACGATGATTTTTGCGGTCGCCCAGATGCCGCTGACCAAGCGCTATCATCTTGAGCCCGCGACGCTCGAGGCCAGCGATGCCAGCGAGGGCGACGTGAGGAAGTAACAGTCAAGCCGACCTCGCAATGACGTCGTTTCCGAATTTGTTCGTCCAATGAAGAAAGCGCCGGCGCGATGGCCGGTGCCCTCTCATTCCATATGTCCGCGCTTACTTCGGCTGCGAGGCGATGATCTGGCCAGCGATCTTCTTGTAGGTCGCCTCGGGCAGGATGTCCTTCGAGACGAGCTGGTCCTTCTTGGCATAGGGTCGGCCGGCGATGATCTTGTCGGAATACTTGTCGCCGATGCCCTTGAAGGCCATCAACTGCTCCTTGGTCGCGGTGTTGATGTCGAGCTTGGCCGCGTCGGATGTCGCGGGCGCCGTCTTGGCGGCAGGTGCCATTTTTCCGGCCGGCGCCATCTTGTCAGACTTGGCGGCGGGCTGGGTCGACTGGGCCATCGACGGCGTGGAAGCGAGCAGACCGAGCGCAAGCGCGGCGGCGGTGATCGAGGCGAGCGTGAAATGACGCATGAAAATGTCCTCCAAGAGCCTGTTGCTAACGGGACAAGGCTAGCTGCGAATTTGAGGCGGCGCCATGGCTGTCAAATGAACGGCAGATAAATGTGCAGAAATTAGTTGTTTGTCGTCGTCCGGGACGCGAGTGAAACGAGCGAACCCGGAATCCACCATGGCAGGGATTATGGATTCCTGGCCCACGCCAGGAGTGAGGCGTGTCCCGGAATGACGAGCCAGGGAGACTTACGACCCCGCTTTCAGCGCCTTGTCGATTTCCGGTTTCAGCACCGCGTCGATGTTCTCGGGCGTGATCGCTCCGACCAGCTTGTAGGCGATGGTGCCGTCGCGGCCGACCACGAAGGTCTCGGGTACGCCGTAGACGCCCCATTCGATCGAGGCGCGACCATTGACGTCAGCGCCGACGATGTCGAACGGGTTGCCGTAGCGGCCGAGGAAACGGCGGGCGTTGTCCGGCGCGTCCTTGTAGTTGATGCCGACGAATTGCAGTCGCCGGTCCTTGGCGAGTTCGTTCAGGAGCGGCGCTTCCCCATGGCAGGGGACGCACCAGGACGCCCAGACGTTGACCACGCTGACCTTGCCCTTGAACGTCGCGGGGTCGAGGCCCGGCACCGGCGTGCCGTTGCTGACCAGGCCGGACAGCGGAGGCAGCGTGGATTCGGGCGCGGCATGGCCGATCAGCGCCGAGGGAATTCGCGAGACGTCGGTGTCACCGAGCCGGAACCAGAACAGCAGCGCCAGCGCGGAAAAAAGCAGCAACGGCAACGCCATCAGCCAGCGCCGTTTTGGCGTAGCGGCGGGAATTGCGGGATCGGTCATTTGACCTCCGTCGCGCTGCGTCCCGATCGCCTGATGGCGCCGGCGGCTTCGAGATCGCGCAGGCGCGCCATCTGACGGCGATAGTCGGCGATCACCCAGATGATGAGCACCGCGACCACGGTTGCGACCATCGCATAGGACATGACGATGAAGGAGGCATAGGGACCAAGCGCCATGATCGTCACGCCGCGGACTTGCTGGCCTGCAGCATCTGCAAGGTGCGGACGCGACGGCGCAGGATTTCATTCCGCATCGCCGCGATATGCAGTGTCAGGAACAGCAGCGTGAATCCGATCGCCATCACCAGCAGCGGAGTCAGGAACGCGCGGTCGAGCGTCGAGCCGCCCATGCGGATAACCGACGCCGGCTGATGCAGTGTGTTCCACCAGTCGACCGAGAACTTGATGATCGGAATGTTGATCGCGCCGACCAGCGTCAGCACCGCGGCGGCGCGTGCGGCCCGCGAAGGATCTTCAACCGCGCGCCACAGCGCCATCAGGCCGAGATACATCAGGAACAGGATCAGCACCGAGGTCAGCCGCGCATCCCATTCCCAGTAGGTGCCCCACATCGGGCGGCCCCACAGCGATCCCGTCACCAGGGCGAGGAATGTGAACGCCGCGCCGATCGGGGCGGCGGTCTTGGCCGCGACGTCCGCCAGCGGATGCCGCCACACCAGCGTTCCCAGCGCCGCGAGGCTCATCATGCCCCACACGAACATCGCCAGCCACGCATTCGGCACGTGGATGAACATGATCTTTACGGTCGCGCCCTGCTGGTAGTCGTCGGGCGCGGTCGCCGACTGGTACAGGCCGACCGCGAGCACAAGCACGGTCGCGGCCATGAGCCACGGCAGAATGCGGCCGGCGAGCGCGAGAAACCGGGAGGGATTGGCGAGATCGATCAGCGTCATGGCACCACTGATAGTCGCCGAAGCCACGGCAGGCAATGCGGATTCTGACGCGGCTTGTTGTCTCGGCAAAAGTTGATCGGCAGCATCAGGCGCCTCAATCCAGCCCATGCCGCAGGCTCGCCGCGGCGGCGAACGGACCGATCACCAGGCTTGCCAGCGACAGCGCGCACAGAATCGAGAACGGCGTGCCGAACGGCGAGGGCCCGGATAGCGCTGCGTTGGACGCGGCGACGCCAAAAATCAGCACCGGAATTGATAGCGGTAGCACCAGCACCGCGAGCAGCAGGCCGCCGCGGTGCAGGACGACGGCGAGCGCGGCGCCGATCATGCCAGTGAAAGTGAGCGCCGGAGTTCCGGCCAGCAGCGTCAGCGCCACGGCGCCGGTGGCGGTAGCGTCGAGGTTGAGCAGCAGGCCCAGCACTGGCGTCGCGGCAACCAGCGGCAGTCCCGCCGCCAGCCAGTGCGCCAAGGCCTTGGCCGCGCACGCCAGTTCGAGCGGTGTGCGGCTCATGACAATCAGATCGAGCGAGCCGTCGTCGTGATCGGCGGTGAACAGGCGATCAAGCGTCAGCAGGCTCGCAAGCAGCGCGCCGATCCAGAGTATCGCGGGGCCGAGTTTTTTCAAAAGCGCGAGATCGGGGCCGACCGCGAACGGCATCAGAACCACGACGGTGAGGAAAAACAGCACGCCGATCAGCGCACCGCCGCCGACGCGCATCGCGACGCGGACATCCCGGCGAATCAGCGCGGCGAGGGCGGTCATGAATGGGCTTTCCGATCTCTTCGCGTTCGCAGACCCCCACCCCCGACCCCTCCCCGCAAGGGGGAGGGGGGAAGCGCAGCGTGTCCCGCGTTAGAAAATGCAATTGAAGATTGCGAATGCTCTCGCAGGCCGACATTCACATGAGATGACGTAAGGAGTTTCGGGTCACCAAAAGCGCGCGCCTTCTGCACCCCTCCCCCTTGCGGGGAGGGGTCGGGGGTGGGGGTAACAAACATCAAGGTCTGAGCCGTCATGATGCCCCCCCGATCCGCAGTTCGCGCGCGGGGATGCCGAGCGGCGTATGGGTCGCGGCCAGAACGATGCCGCCGCCCGCAAGATGGCCGGTCATGATGGCGGTGAAGGCACTTTGGCCGGCGGTGTCGAGGGCCGAAGTTGGTTCGTCCAGCAGCCAGACCGGACGGTTCACCGCCAGCAGGCGCGCGATCGACAGCCGACGCCGCTGCCCCGCAGAGAGATAAGCCGCCGGCAGATGTGCGACATGACCGAGCCCGACGGTCGTAATCGCCTGCGCGGCATCGGCATCCGATTCGCGCGACGCTCCACCGCCGAGAAACTTGCGCCAGAACGCCAGGTTTTCGCTGACGCTGAGCGCGGGTTTCAGGGCGTCGCGATGGCCGAGATAATGCGCCTGTTCGGGCAGCGTCAGGTCGGCATCGCCACCCTCGAGGCCGATTGATCCCCCCGCCATCGCCAGCAGCCCCGCCACCAGCCGCAACAGGGAGGTTTTCCCGGCGCCGTTGGGTCCGGTGATCGCCACCGCCTGACCGGAGTCCGCCGTCACATCAAGACCGGAAAACACCTCCCGTCCGCCTCGTACGCACCGCAAGCCGTGCCCTGAAAGTCTCATGATGGTCCTGTTGCGGAGCCGTCGCGCCGTGCCTGTGCATAGCTGAAAGGCGCGGCGCAGGCATTGTTGGCGTGGCGGACGGTCTGGAAAGATTCTATAAAACCGGAACTTGATGCAGCACAAAAAGCCTCGCAACGAAACCCCGCGAGTCCAGCTCGCCTGCGGTGTTTTAATACCTTTAGGGTTCGCCCGGCGGGTACCCCAAAACTCTTTGGATCGGGATTCCTAACATGGCTTCGCTCGACAGCTTCAAATGTCTGAAAACCCTCAAGGTCGGCGCCAAAACCTACGCCTACTACAGCCTGCCTGCCGCAGAGAAAAACGGTCTCAAGGGCATTTCCAGGCTGCCTTACTCCATGAAGGTCCTGCTGGAAAACCTGCTGCGCAACGAGGACGGCCGCTCGGTGAAGAAGGAGGACATTGTCGCGTTCTCCAAATGGTTGAAGAAGCGCCGGCTCGAGCATGAAATCTCTTTCCGCCCGGCGCGCGTCCTGATGCAGGATTTCACCGGCGTGCCCGCGGTCGTCGATCTCGCGGCGATGCGCAATGCGATGCAAAGTCTCGGCGGCGACCCTGAGAAGATCAATCCGCTGGTGCCGGTCGATCTCGTCATCGACCACAGCGTGATCGTGAACTTCTTCGGCGACAACAAGGCGTTCGGCAAGAACGTGGTCGAGGAATACAAGCAGAACCAGGAGCGCTACGAATTCCTGAAGTGGGGCCAGAAGGCGTTCTCGAACTTCTCCGTGGTGCCGCCCGGCACCGGCATCTGCCATCAGGTCAATCTCGAATATCTCGCACAGACGGTGTGGACGAGGAAGGAGAAGCTGACCATCAGCAAGAAGACCCGCACCTTCGAGGTCGCCTATCCCGACACGCTGGTTGGCACCGACTCGCACACGACGATGGTCAATGGTCTCGCCGTGCTCGGCTGGGGTGTCGGCGGCATCGAGGCGGAAGCTGCGATGCTCGGCCAGCCGCAGTCGATGCTGTTGCCCGACGTGGTCGGCTTCAAGCTCAAGGGCGCGCTGAAGGAAGGTGTCACCGCCACCGACCTCGTGCTGACAGTTACGCAGATGCTGCGCAAGCAGGGCGTTGTTGGAAAATTCGTCGAATTTTATGGTCCCGGCCTCGATCACCTGTCGGTCGCGGACAAGGCGACGATCGGCAACATGGCGCCGGAATACGGCGCGACCTGCGGCTTCTTTCCGGTCGATGCCGCGACTATCGATTATCTCAAGACATCAGGCCGAGCGGCGGCGCGCGTCGCGCTGGTGACGAAATACGCCAAGGCGCAGGGCCTGTTCCGCACCACCGCTTCCTCTGATCCGGTATTCACCGAAACGCTGACGCTCGATCTCGGCACCGTCGTACCGTCGCTGGCCGGGCCGAAGCGGCCGGAAGGGCGTCAGGCGTTGCCGGCCATCGCCGAGGGTTTTGCAGCTGCGCTGGTGAACGAGTACGGGAAAACAGACGCGGCCGCGCGTTTCCCGGTCGAAGGCCGCAACTTCGATCTCGGTCACGGCGATGTCGTGATCGCGGCGATCACCTCATGCACCAACACGTCCAACCCGAGCGTGCTGATCGCCGCTGGCCTCCTGGCACGCAAGGCGGCGGCGAAGGGGCTGGCCGCGAAGCCGTGGGTCAAGACTTCGCTGGCGCCGGGCAGTCAGGTGGTCGCGGAATACCTTGCGAATTCTGGGTTGCAACTCGATCTCGACAAAGTCGGCTTCAATCTGGTCGGGTTCGGCTGCACCACCTGCATCGGCAACTCCGGACCGCTGCCGGACGAGATATCGAAATCGGTCAACGACAACGGCATCGTCGCCGCCGCCGTTCTCTCGGGCAACCGCAACTTTGAGGGTCGCGTGTCGCCGGACGTGCAGGCGAACTATCTGGCCTCGCCGCCGCTGGTCGTCGCCTATGCGTTGGCCGGTTCGGTGACCATGAATCTCGTGGCCGAGCCGCTGGGCACGGATAAGGCCGGCAAGCCGGTGTACCTGAAGGACATCTGGCCGAGCTCGAAGGAGATCAACGCCTTTATCAAGAAGTATGTGACCTCGAGAATCTTCAAGAAGAAATACGCCGATGTCTTCAAGGGCGACACTAACTGGCGCAAGATCCAGACCGTCACGAGCGAGACCTATCGCTGGAACATGAGCTCGACCTATGTTCAGAATCCGCCTTACTTCGAAGGCATGAAGAAGGAGCCGGAGCCGATCGCCGATGTGGTCGATGCTCGCATCCTGGCGATGTTCGGCGACAAGATCACCACCGATCATATTTCCCCGGCGGGCTCGATCAAGCTCACGTCGCCGGCCGGCAAGTATCTGTCGGAGCATCAGGTGCGCCCGGCGGATTTTAACCAGTATGGCACGCGGCGCGGCAATCACGAGGTGATGATGCGCGGCACCTTCGCCAATATCCGCATCAAGAACTTCATGCTCAAGGGCGCCGATGGCAACATTCCGGAAGGCGGATTGACCAGGCACTGGCCGGACGGCGAGCAGATGCCGATCTACGATGCCGCGATGAAGTACCAGCAGGAGAATGTGCCGCTCGTCGTGTTCGCCGGGGCCGAATACGGCAATGGCTCGTCGCGCGACTGGGCGGCCAAGGGTACCCGCCTTCTCGGCGTGCGCGCGGTGATCTGCGAGAGCTTCGAGCGCATCCATCGCTCTAACCTCGTCGGCATGGGCGTGCTGCCGCTGACCTTCGAGGACGGCGCGTCCTGGCAATCGATCGGGCTCAAGGGTGACGAGACGGTGACGATTCGCGGCTTACAGGGCAATCTGAAACCGCGCCAGAGGCTGACGGCGGACATTGTCTCCCGCGATGGCTCGTTGCGGCGCGTCTCGCTGCTCTGCCGCATCGACACGCTCGACGAACTCGACTATTACCGCAACGGCGGTATTTTGCATTATGTGCTACGCAAGCTTGCGGCGTAGTCTGCGCTGGCCTCACTGCGAATTGAGTGGCAGGTGAACTGAAGGCGGCCTATGAAAAGGCCGCCTTCTCGCTTTCGGAGGCTTTTCTTTCTCAACAGCGCCGTCGCGCGGCGTGTCGCGGTTTCGGTATGGCCCTGATGATGTCTCATGATGGTGTGTCGCGATTGTCAGGCGCGCTCGGCGTTTGCGCGTTTGTCGCGGTCGTTCTTCCCGCTCAGGCGGATCCGCGGGCCGTGGTCGAACTGTTCACGTCGCAGGGTTGCTCGTCGTGCCCGGCGGCCGACAAGATTCTCGGCGACCTCTCCAGGGATCCCTCGATCGTGGCGCTCAGCCTGCCGATCGATTACTGGGACTATCTCGGCTGGAAGGATACGCTGGCCGACAACCGCTTCACTGCGCGCCAGAAGGCCTATTCGCAGATGCGCGGCGACCGCGACGTCTACACGCCGCAGGTGATCGTCAATGGATCGGCTCATGTGATCGGCAATGATCGCGCGGCCATCGATGGCGCAGTCCGTGATACGCGGAAGAACGACGACGCGATGTCGGTGCCGGTTTCGATGTCGGTATCGGGCAGGCAACTCAATGTGTCGGTCGCATCGGCCAACGCCAATCACCCCTCCGATCACGGCGAAGTCTGGATCTGTGCGATCTCGAAGGCGGTGCCGATTGCGATTGGGCGCGGCGAGAATGTCGGCCGCGAGGTGACCTACCACAACGTCGTTCGAAACTGGCTCAAGGTCGGCGACTGGACCGGCAAGGCCGGTACCTGGACCGTGCCGATGGAAAATATCGCGCGTGATGGCGTCGACGCCGCGGTCGTCTACGTTCAGGACGGCGATCGCGACAAGCCCGGTCCGATGCTCGGTGCGGCCTACACCTCGCTGCACTAGCTGGCTGTTGAAACTTGCCCGTCATTCCCGAAGCCGCATTAGCGGCTGTCGGAAATCCATAACCCCTGCGCAAATGGAATCAAAAGACAGGGGTTATGGATTCCGGGCCCGCGCCAAACGGCGCGTCCCGGAATGACATCATTTTCATTGATGAAGAGTCACCGGCAAGCGTCGCTTGCGACACTCCCAAACAGAAAAAGGACCAGCTTTCGCTGGTCCCGAACGGCCTGGAGACTTAGTCCTTGCGAATAGGCCCGACCCTGACGGCCCCGGGGGGCTGGGGGCTGAGGATCCGGTACCGAAAGAATCGGGCCATCGCAGTGGCTACTATCTCGCAATCCAGCAGGGCGGTTGCTTGACGGAAATTGGGCTGCATTATGATTTTGACTGACGTTCTCGTGACGGCGATAGTGTTGATCGCGGCATTCTGCCGCGGCTGGCTTCAGATACCGGGCTGCGCTCCTGCGGGATCGCCCTGAAGGCCTCTTGCGGCGAAGCGCGTCCGGCGCGATCATGTTGAACTGACAGGAGGCGCCGATGAATTCACTATCGGGCGACGTTGATCCAAGCGAAAGCCGCGCGGCGCACCGCAGTCCCGCCGCGCTTCCGGTTTCAGGCCGGGTGACATTCAATCGTTTCGAACTCAATCGCATCCTCAATCTTTATGGACGCATGGTCGCCGATGGCGAGTGGCGAGATTACGCCATCGACTTCCTCAAGGACCGTGCGGTGTTCTCGATCTTCCGTCGCGCCTCCGAAGTTCCGATCTATCGTATCGAGAAAGATCCACGGCTGGCGCGCAAGCAGGGTGTCTATAGCGTGATTTCGGCAAGTGGCCTGATCCTGCGGCGCGGCCACGAACTCGACCGCGTCCTGCTTGTCATCGACCGCCAGCTGGCGCTGGTCTGACCCGCGTTGCTCTGACTTTGCTGTCCGCCGAAACCAAAATGCGGGATAAGCCTCAATCCGGGAGTGACAAGGCCGCGATATTTTCCGAGAATCGGGCGATCCGAGGAACTGTGGAAGAGGTCGTTGGCGGTGGCTGGCACGAGAAGACTTCTATCCGGTTTGGCAATTGCTTGCGGCATGGTGCTGATCTCTCCGCATGCGGGCGCGGGATGGTGGTCGCGGACTCCGGCCGACTTCGAGGATTGCGCTGCGAGTGTCGAAAAGAATGCGACGTCCGCGGAGGATAAGGACAAGCGGCTCACGGTATGCGAGGCTAAATTCGCCGGCCGGCGCAAGCCCGGCGGTGGCTACACCTATTACGACTTCATGCAGAACCGGCATTTCGACATCGCGGGTCCGAACCCGACGGTGGAAGAGCAGAAACGCATCGATGAGCAATACGCTGCCTACCTCAAGGACCAGCGGCGCAGCATCATCGCGGCA
>JBDTCP010000080.1:0-5104 GCA_039923555.1 Nitrobacter sp. | reverse complement strand
GCGGTGCGGCGGGGGCCGTCGTTCCCGGCCAGAAACACGCTGTCTTCAAGGTCGACCCGGTCGTCGAGCGCCTCGAACGTCCAGACCTCGCGGTTCGGCAGCACCAGCATCACCCCGTGTGCGTCGCTGAGGCGGCTCGCCTTGACCGACGGATGCAGGTGAAAACGCAATGCGTAATCGGTCTGGCCACCCTTCATGCGGCCGCCGGGCGCGGGCGCCAGCGCGTCCTCGCCATCCAGCCGCGCGCCGTCCTGCGCCATCATCAGCACGCGGCGGTGGATCAGGCCGAACCGGGCGAGATATCCGTCATGCGACGTCGTCAGCAGTTCGCCCTTGTCCACCGCCTCGCGATAGCTCTCGATATGGGCCGGACCGCTGACGATCGGCGCGCCCTGCAGGAATCGCTTCATCGCCGACAGTTCGACGAACTGGCACGACGATGTCGCATGGCAGGTCAGCGTGGAGTGCGCCGGCGTGCCGCGCGCGAAAGCGCGCCAGTTGTCGCGGCTGGTGGAGGGTGTTCCGCAATTGGTCACGATCCGATTTTGACCGGAGGACAGCTCGAATGACAGGCATCCGGCATGCGCCTCCTGACTGAGGTTCGGCGGCGGCGGCCGTCCGGCATCGACGATGAGTATCGTCGCACCGGCATCGAGCCGCTGAAAGCCGGTATGCGGCATATGGGACATCGGGACACCACGGGTGTCGTCATAGGCCAGAATCGTCGCCAGGAGATCGGACGGCGCGGCACTCATGCCGTTGAACAGCGCAACGCTGCCGTCGCCGTGACGGAAGAAGCGCAGCATCGGCATCATGCGGTCGATGGCGTTCAGCAGGGCCGGCGGCGGCGCCACGTTGCGCGCGGCGAAGGTCTGCCGGAGCGGCAACAGGTCGATCAGCAGTTCGATCAAGGCGCCGGGATTGCGCGAGACGTGGCCGCCGTCGGGCAGGATCTGCCGCCGCAATTCGTCGGACAGCTTGCGCGTCGCGGTGCTGATGGTGCGGGCCTGATTGGCGAGACACAGCGAAGCGTAGCACAGCGCGATCAGAACCTGGAGCCGTGAAACGCCATCCGGTACGTCATGCAGGCTGAAACGCAGCAAGCGGATTTCCCGGGCAAGCGCGCGCAAATAGCGGCGATAGAATTTTCCGTCGGTATCGCTGAGCACCAGCGGCGCCTGCGACAACAGCGAGATGACGCGGCGCGCCATGACGTCGGCGCGCCGGGCCAGCGGCCGCCTGCGTGTCGGATTCGACATCCAGTCGTCCACCAGCGATCGCGCATTGGCGCGCGTGATCGCGGTATCGGCGGCGCGCAGATGCCGAAGCCAGCCGAAACCCAGCAGAGCGGCTTCCCAATCCTCGGACGGCGGCTCGAGATCGAAGATCGAGCGGGAATGACAGGTGACGATCTTGCCCGCGAACACGAAGCGGCCGGCGTAGATCTCGGCGGCGCGGGTGGCGTCGGCCGTGCGCAGGTCGTGCGGCGCGATCATGAGCCGGTCGGTGCGGCCGGGCCACAGCGCCGACAGCGCCGCCGAGCCGTTGCTGGCACGCGCGATTGCCCGTTGAGCGAAACGGCGGAGAACCAGCGTCGAAATGCGTCTGCGATGAGCGACCGACACGAGCGCCTTGGGTGGATGAGGATTCCCGCGAATCCCTTTGAGTTGATGAGGACTCTCTGCGAATCCTTTTAGTCCGGAAAGGGCGGCAACGCACTATCTTGAAATGCAGCGAATCCTCAAAGATTCGCCTGGAGCATTTTTCCGGCCAGGGTGGAATCCCGTTGGCGTGAAGAAAATGTTTTCAATACATAACTTGCGCGATCTTCTGATCGCAAAACCGGTATCCACTCTTGCGGGATACGCGCCGGAAATATCAGGATTTAATCAATCGCGCCGCGTAGAAACCGTCGAGGCCGCCCAGCTTGGGATCGGCGTGCGGCAGATGGCAGGGCAGCGTGCGCAAATCGCCCTCCGGCGTCAAAATATCCGTCAGTCCGGCCACTTCCGCGGCGTCGATGGGTGCGCGTCGCACGCCGGATTCGGATGCGAGCAGCGCATCGATGGCTTGCTCGCCCTCTTCGGGTTCCAGCGAGCAGGTGCAATAGACCAGTGTCCCGCCGGGCTTGAGCAGCGTGATCGCTTTTTGCAGCAGCCGTTTTTGCAGGGCCGTCAGCGCCGCGATATCGGAGTCCTGCTTGAGCCAGGCCACGTCGGGATGACGACGGATGGTGCCGGTCGTGGAGCAGGGCGCGTCGACCAGTACGCCGTCGAAACCTCCGCTTGTCGGGTCATCCTGCCATTCGATGGCATCCGCTGTCACAGCCTGCGCAGTCAGCGACAGCCGGCCAAGATTGTCGCGCAACCGCGCGACGCGATGATGCGACCGGTCGATCGCGACCACGTCGGCGCCGGCATAAGCGAGCTGCGCGGTCTTGCCGCCAGGCGCCGCACAGAGGTCGGCGATGCGCCGTCCCTTGAGATCGCCGAATAGCCGCACAGGCAGCGCCGCAGCGGCGTCCTGCACCCACCATTGTCCGTCGGAAAACCCGGGCAACATCGTCACCGAGCCTTGCAGCAATGTGCGAACGGTCCCGGTCGGCAGGGTTTCACCATGCAGCCGCGTCGCCCACTGCGCCGCGTCCGCCTTGACGGTGAGATCGAGGGACGGTTCGTGACTGATCGCTGTAGCGATCGCTTTCGCGGTGCTCTCGCCGTAGTGCGCGGTCCACCGGGCCATCAGCCACGGCGGGATATCGAGCGTCTCCGAGCGCACCTCATCGATCAGCGGCTGGCCTTCGCGCGCGCAGCGGCGAAGCACAGCGTTGACAAGTCCCGCATATTTCGCCGCGCGCCGATCGGATTGCACAAGTCGCACCGATAGATCGACCGCGGCATGATCCGGCACATCCATCCAGAGAATCTGCGCCGCGCCGATCAAAAGCGCGCTCTGCGCGCGCGGCGCATCGGTCGGAATGCCCCGATCCAGCAGCCGCGACAGCACGTGGCCGAGCGTACCGAGCCGGCGCAGGATCGTCGCCACCAGGCGCCGCATCAGGGCGCGGTCGCGATCGGCGAGCGGCTTCAGCCCGGGATGCGCGGCCGCGCCATCAAGCTGTTCGTCAAGGGTGCGATGTTTGTGCAGGACGCCGTCAAGAATATCAGCCGCGATGCGCCGGGCAGCGAGGCCGGGGACCTCGGTGGGCGGTGCGAATAATCTGGCTGACGGCATGAGGCGGGCACATCGCTAAAGAGGAGGAGGTAACGGACAACGCGCCGCCGGCGCATCTGTCGCGGCGGGACAACATCCGTGACATGCGAATATGCCAAATATAAGAATCGCCATCATGTTCTCACAGTCAGGGCGTGATTTGTTTTCGAATGCGGTGACGACGAGACCGATCGGAGATGTGACAAATGGCAGATGAGTCCGCCGTGCTGCCGGAGACCGGTCCGGCCGGAGCGCGCAAACCGCTGACGCCTGCGGCCCGCCGCGCGCTGGCAGAAGCCGAGGCCCGCCGCGCCGCCGCGCAAACCGATACGTCCGCGAGCCCGAAGGAGGTTCAGGGGCCAAAAGGCCCCGAACCCACGCGGTTTGGCGACTGGGAGCGCAACGGGATCGCGTCGGACTTCTGAGCGGATCGTTTTTGTGTTCCTGAATCCGAGATCGGTATTAGGGTGTTCCGTGCCGGTTTTTTTTAGTGAGGCTTTAAACTTCACGAAATGTGAAATAGGATTCGTCCTATCGGGACATTGAGTCCTGAAGCGCGGGAAGGAGACCTCCGGCGTCCCGGAGCCTCCCCAGCTTGTGTCCCCCAACGGGGCTGCATCATGCAGCGGGCATACGTTCCTTCTGCATCATGGATTGGTCCGGCGCTCTCTGGAGAGAGACAGGACCGCCAACTAGAAGTCTCGGTGAAACCGGTTGTCGGACCGGAATCACCGAATCTAGTGGATGGAAGGAAGCTAGATTGAGTCGTGACTCAGCCGCTATCCATGTGCGGGATTATGCCCGATTCCCACAATCTTGTTGGCATCCTGTGGAATATCTAAATGAGCGGTAGACAGCGTCGAATCGCGAACGGGATGAAGTCTTGAAGCGGATGCTAAAGATGAAGCCGAAGCTCGCGTGAGCCCAAGCTTTCAAGAGCATGCCCAAGAAGGGCGTTAAAGCACAATCGAAGAAATGTCCTAAACCAGTAAAGGCCTGAGCATGTCGGAATATACGGCCTCACTTTGTGAGTCAGTAGACGGCAAATATATCCGCTACAAGCAAGTGGATTTGGATGCACTCAACGATCCCGAAGCCGCACGCAAGGCTGATAAATGGGCTGCCGAGATTGATCCGATAGAAATTCGCGAGGGGTCTTGGCTTATTGTTAAAAATGGCACGCGTAGCTTTCGTCCAAAGAAGCTATAGAAGAAATGAAAATCACCCCGAAGTGGCATCCGAGGCGATTGACGGGCGTCACGGCTTATCCACGCGTGGTATTCCTTGGCCGAATGGTTCACGGTTTCATAGAAAGCGAGAACTGATCTGCGCGCCGCAGTAGAGGCGATTTTCGTCGGTGAATAGCCGTGCTTCCTTGGTGACGTTATCCAAGACGATCTTGGAGACGGTTTCCTTGTCCTCGACCGCGGCATGGAATGACCGGAGATTGCCGCCCCGCTCGACCAGCGCCACCAATAGCGCGCTTGTTGCGAGGATCCGCCCTAACCGATACGTCTGCAAGCCCGAAGGAGGTTCAGGACCCACGCGGTTTGGCGACTGGGAGCGCAACGGAATCGCATCCGACTTCTGAGCGGATCGTTTTTTGCGACTCGCCGCCGCCGGCGGACTTGCCGAAACGGCCCGACTCATCCTATTCTAGGAATATGTACCCAATTATCTAGTTGACACCATAAACCCCAAAGCCTAGTTTTTCCTCATCGAATTGAGGATTTACCGATGTCTAGCGCCTTTGCCGCCCCGCACTTTTCCAACGATGAAGCAGCCCGCGAATTGATCGAGGGCATCCGCTGGCCGGACGGCCCGGTTTGCTCGCACTGCGGCACGATCAATCATGCCTACCCTGTTAAGGGCCGAGCGGGCCTCTACCGTT
>JBDTCP010000079.1:0-10371 GCA_039923555.1 Nitrobacter sp. | reverse complement strand
TCCCAGTGCCGCTCCGCCGCCGCCTTGTCGTAAACCGGACGTTTCGGAAACGCAAAACCGTGGTGGGTGCCGGGATAGATTTCGATCTCGGCGTTTGCCTTGTCCGAGGACATGGTCTGCTTCAGCTTCTCGATGGTTTCCATCGGCGCGTAGATGTCGGTCTCGGCGCAGGCGAAATACAATTCCGCCCTAGTTTTGCGCGAGGCGATGTGCGGGCTGTCCGGCTGATCCGCCACCAGTTGGGTACCGTAGATCGAGGCCGCGGCCTTGACCCTGTCAGGAAAATGCGTGGCGGCATTGACCGCAAAGCGGCCGCTCATGCAGTAGCCGACCGCGCCAGCGACTGTGGTGTTCGCGGCCTTGTCCGTCTCCGCATAAGCGAGCAGCGCCTTGGTGTCCTCCATAACGAGCGGGATGTTGATCGAGGCCATCAGTTCGGACATGCGCTTGCGCTCGGGCGCTTCCGGGTCGGCTGGCACCGGCCCGAGCTCCATGACGCCGGACCGGTAATAGAGATTTGGCAGCATCACGTAATAGCCCGATGTCGCGAGCCTTCGCGCCATATCGCGCAGTTCCTCGCGGATCGCGGGCGCATCCATGTAGAACAAGATCACAGGAAAAGGCCCGTCCCGCTCGGGATGGCTGATGAACGTCGTGGTGTGGCCGTCACTGGTGGGGATCGCGACCTGCTGGTCGATCATCGGCGCTTCCGGTTCAAGCTTTGCATCGCGGAGAGGTCACGATTGCAAGGAAATCCGGCACTGACAAGGCTTGCGGCTTGATCGGGCGATCAAGTGGGCTTGAAGTGCAGCGGCAGGAGGGCCATTCTCTGCTCTGGCGAATTGCAGGCTTGTCGCCATGCGGAGAGTTTAAGATGACCCAGACCAGCAGTCGGTTTTTCGATGAGATCGGACGCTTGATGAACGACGCGGCGGGTGCAGCGCAGGGCGTCAAGCGCGAGGTCGATACCGTCGTCCGCAATCAGGCCGAGAAGATCCTGCGCGATCTCGATATGGTCAAGCGCGAGGAGTTTGAAGCGGTGAAGGATATGGCGCGCCTCGCACGCGAGGAAAACGAGGCGCTGAAGACGCGCATCGCGGCGCTCGAGGCCAAGCTCGGTGGTGCCGGTTAGCTCACCCGCCGGCGCTAATCCAACATTCCGGCGGAGGATTGCGCGGGTCATGACTGCGCGGCCGGTTCGACAATCTCCAGAACGGCCACACGGCCGGGCTTCCTGCGGCAGCCCGAGAGCCGGAAAAATCCCGCCGTTTCCTTGTTATTTCGGGCGTTTGCGGCTAGAACGCCGCCACGTCTCACGGCCCCCGCACCCCTGGAGGCTTGCCGGTGACGTGCAACGGGCCGCGATTGCGGCCTTTAACTTTTTGAAAAGCAAGGACTAAATCGATGGCGACCGTCAAGGAATTGAAGGCGACCGCGCGTCCGAAGAGCGGCAAGGGGGCCGCCCGGGCAGAGCGTCGCGCCGGCCGAGTGCCCGGAGTAATCTACGGAAACAACCAGCCCCCGCAACCGATCTCGGTCGACGATGCCGAACTGCGTCAGCGCATTCAGGCAGGCCGTTTCCTGACCACGATCTTTGACATCGATCTGGACGGCAAAAAGCATCGTGTGATTCCGCGCGACTTCCATCTTGATCCGGTCAAGGATTTTCCGATCCACGTTGACTTCATGCGGCTCGGCGAAGGCGCCACCATCCGCGTCAGCATTCCGCTTCGCATCCTGAAGGCGGAAGCTGCGCCGGGCGTGAAGCGCGGCGGCACCGTCAATATCGTGACCCATGCAATCGATCTTGAGTGCGCGGTCGACAACATTCCGCAGTTCATCGAGGCCGACGTCGGCGGACTGGAAATCAGCCACTCACTCCATCTGTCCGACATCAAGCTGCCGACCGGCGTGAAATCGCTGGCGCGCGAGGACATCACACTGGTGACCATCGTGCCGCCGTCAGGCTACGCGGAAGAACTCAAGGCGGCTGCAGCCGCCGCTACCGGTACAGCGGCTCCCGCTGCGGGTGCGGCTCCCGTGGCAGGCGCGGCTGCCGGTGCGGCTGCTCCCGCTGCCGGCGCGAAGGCGCCCGCCGCCGGTGCGAAAGCGCCCGCGGGCGGTGGCGACAAGAAGAAGTAAGCGACAACCCGCGCCATGCGCCTGTTCGTCGGACTGGGCAATCCCGGCACGAAGTATCAGGGCAACCGGCACAATATCGGGTTCATGGTCGTGGACGAGATTGCGCGGCGTCATGGTTTCGCACCGTGGCGCCGCCGCTTTCAGGGCGAGACCTCCGAAGGCACGCTTGCTGACGAGCGAGTCATCCTGCTCAAGCCCGCGACCTACATGAACATGTCCGGCAACGCGGTTCAGGAGGCCTCGCAATTCTTCAAGCTGACGGAGGGTGACGTCGTGGTGTTTCACGACGAGATTGAACTCCCGCCGGCCAAGGTGCGCGTCAAGGTCGGTGGCGGCATCGCCGGACACAACGGCTTGCGATCGATCTCGGCGCATATCGGCAACGAGTATCGCCGCGTCCGGCTCGGCGTTGGCCATCCCGGCGTCAAGGACATGGTGCATGCGCACGTGCTGAACGATTTCGCCAAAAGCGAGCAGCCGTGGGTTGAGGCGCTGGTGGATGCCGTGGCGGAAAATGCGGCTCTGCTCGTTGCAGCCAAGGATTCGGCGTTTCAGAACAAGGTGCATCTCGCGATGCAGGCGAAGGGGTTCGCCGAGAAGGACGATAAGGAAGATAGCGGCGGCAAGTAAAACGACGCTGTCATTGCCGGACTTGATTCGGCGATCATCTATTCGCGCGACTTGCGCCAATCATCGGAATGAATCATGGGATTCAAATGCGGAATCGTCGGGTTGCCCAATGTCGGCAAGTCGACCCTGTTCAATGCGCTGACGGAGACGGCAGCGGCGCAAGCGGCGAATTATCCATTCTGCACCATCGAGCCGAATGTCGGTGAGGTCGCTGTACCGGATCCGCGGCTGGACACGCTGTCGGGCATCGCCAAATCCGCCCAGATCATTCCGACCCGGCTTACCTTCGTCGATATCGCGGGGCTGGTGCGCGGTGCTTCAAAGGGGGAGGGGCTCGGCAACCAGTTCCTCGCCACCATCCGCGAGGTCGATGCGGTGGCGCATGTGGTGCGCTGTTTCGAGGACTCCGACATCACCCATGTCGAAGGCAAGATCGCGCCGCTCGCGGATATTGAAACCATCGAAACCGAGCTGATGCTGGCTGATCTCGACAGCCTCGAGAAGCGCGTCGACAACCTGTCGAAGAAGGCCAAGGGTAACGACAAGGATGCGAAAGAACAGCTCGATCTGGTCAATCGCGCACTGGTGCTGCTGCGTGAGGGCAAACCGGCGCGATTCCTCGAGCGCAAGCCGGAGGAAGAACGTTCCTTCGGCATGCTCGGACTCCTGACCTCGAAGCCGGTGCTCTATGTCTGCAACGTCGAGGAAGGCTCCGCGGGCGAAGGCAACAGCTTCTCAAAGCAGGTGTTCGAGCACGCCAAGACGGAAGGCGCGGTCGCGGTGGTGATTTCTGCGAAGATCGAATCCGAGATCGCGACGTTGTCGCGCGAGGAGCGCGCTGAGTTTCTCGATACGCTGGGGCTGGAAGAGGCGGGTCTCGACCGGTTGATCCGCGCCGGCTACCAGTTGCTCGACCTCATTACCTACTTCACGGTGGGCCCAAAAGAAGCCCGCGCCTGGACCATCAACCGCGGCACCAAGGCACCCGCCGCGGCCGGTGTCATTCACACCGACTTTGAAAAGGGCTTCATCCGCGCCGAAACCATCGCTTATGCCGACTACGCGGCGCTCAGCGGCGAAGCCGGCGCGCGTGACGCCGGCAAGCTGCGGCTGGAAGGAAAAGAGTATGTGGTCGCCGACGGCGACGTCATGCATTTCAGGTTCAACACCTGAGAGCCGGTCTACCGCGCCGCGCCTTGATCGCGGATCGCACCGAGATGCTCGTTGATGCGGAACACGATCAGGATGAATTCGGCCGCGATACGCGAAAACACGATGCCGACCAGGACGCCGGCAACGTTCAGAAGAATCGTGACGAACCCGCCGAACGGACTGACGGCCATAGAGGTCAGGCCCGAGAAGATGCCTGACAGTCCGGATAGAACGATAACAACGATGACCAGCCAATAAAATGTCTTGATGATCGTGGGCGTGATGAAGCGATCCCACTGAAAAAGATCCCGGAATTCAAACATCTGCCGCTCCCCTGGCGAATCGCGCCGCCGTCATGCGCATTGGATGCTGGACCGGACGGCACTAAACCCCACGGGCCGTTCCGGGCAAGATCGCAGCCGCGTCATGCAGGCGCGCGGGTTGAGATCGCCGCAAATAACGGCCACAATCGGGCCATTCCTCTAACAATCCTCAGCATGACCCTGACATTTGAAGATTTCCCCGTCGGCCATTTCGGCACATTCGGACCACGGCACGTGACCCGCGACGAGATCATCGCATTTGCGTCGGAGTTCGATCCGCAGCCGATGCACCTCGACGAGGAGGCGGCCAAGCGTACCATGCTGCGCGGGTTGTCAGGTTCGGGCTGGCATCTGTGTTCGATCATGATGCGCATGATGTTCGACGGCTATATCGGACGGACAGCTTCGCTTGGGTCGCCCGGCGTCGACGAAGTGCGCTGGCTGGCGCCGCTGCGCCCCGGCGACGCCCTGATGCTGGATGTCGACGTCACCGAATCTCGGGTGTCGCGCAGCCGCCCGGAGATGGGAATCGTGACGTTCACAATGCGCGTGCGCAATGCTTCCGGACAGGTGCTGCTCGAGGCGACGGCGCCGATCATCGTCGCGTGTCGTGTGGCGCCGGCGCGGAGCTAGTGGAGTGGATTTGACATTCGCTACCCAGTTTGCAGCGAATGCGAGAAGCGAATGTCAAATCCAAAACTCCGCTAGAAACCTATATTTTGCTAGTGGTCCTTTGATTCTAACATTTGCACGAACGCCTGCCGCAACGGGATGCAAATGTTAGAATCGGACCACTAGTGTGGTGGTTCAGAAGTTCGCTTCATTTTCTCTGTGAGCACTTCAAGCGAACTTTTGAACCTAAACCACACTAGAATTATAAATTTTCTAGTGCCCTTTCGAATCTGAAGTTCGCTCCGAAAGGCGTTGCACAATGAGGCGAACTTCAGATTCAGGGCACTAGTCCGATGCGCTATTTCGAAGACATGGAGATCGGACAGCGTAGCGATCTCGGTTCGTTTACCTTCACCGCCGAGCTCATCAAGACGTTCGCGCTGCAATTCGACCCGCAGCCATTTCATCTCGACGAGGAGGAAGGCCGCAAGTCGCTGTTCGGCGGGTTGGCGGCCTCCGGCTGGCATGTCGGTTCGGTTTGCATGAAGCTGCTGGTGGCGGAGGGTCAGAGCCAGGCGGCAGAAGCCGCGGCACGCGGCGAAAAGCCCGCGGTGGGAGGACCGTCGCCGGGGTTTCGCGATCTGCGCTGGCTGAAGCCGGTGCTGGCGGGCGACACCATCAGCTACGCCAGCGAAGTCGAATCGCTGAGGCCCTCCGGTTCGCGGCCGGAATGGGCCATCATGCAGGCGCGTATGACCGGAACCAACCAGCGCGGCGAACTAGTGTTCTCTTTTCTGGCGTCGGCTTTCGTACCGCGAAGGAATTCGGCGGGCTGACCCATCTCATCCCCGGTTGGCGGGCGGAAGGACCCGGTTAATGATTTCCACCAGATTTTGATCAAGAAACCAACGTTCCGTTAAGGAATTGTGAACCCTCAGGCGGTCTTGTGCTACTACGTAAGAGGGCAATGGGGACGACAATGGCAGACCGCACCGGATTGAAGATTGTCGGCTTTGTCTTCGCGACGGTGACCCTGGTCGTGACGCTGGCAACCTGCATGGTGGTCAAGGGTTATGCCGACGGCGTCTATTCGCTGGAGACGCACGTGGCGGCTCGCTGAGCGGCGTGACCCAAGTCTGACAAGACGTCCGGACGCTAACGGCTCCGGGTGAGCGCGGCGACAGCGATCGTCAGCAGCACGACAAATCGGATAGTCAGTCCACGGAAAGCCCACCGCCACGACGCGGTATCTGGTCTTGGTCGCAACCACGGGCAAAGGTTTATCGCGACCTCGCAAATGCAAACCGCCGCACTCCCTTGCGAGAGGCGGCGGCCATGGTGGGTACAAAAAGCTAGTCGTTACGCAGGTTCGCGGCAGTGTTCTTCCATTGTGCAACGTTATCCGCGATCATCCGCGTCGACTTCATCGCGGCCTGGCTCAACTGGGCATAGCCCGAGATTTCACGCTGGACGCGCTGCCCTTCCGCATGCAGCAGATCTCGGAGACTTTCGAGTTCGGTGACGAGGTTCTCGATTTCCGCAAGCGACGTTCCGGCCACGCGCTGGATCAGCGAGTTGACATTGTTCACCGTCGCTTCCGTATTCGTCTCCTGCTTCGCATCGGTGTTCGGAGAATCCGGTGCGGGCCGGCGCAGATAGGCGATGTCATTGCGCACGAAATCCCGAATACCCGCTTCGACTTCCGAGACGGCGGCGAGATTCGTGTCGGCCTCGGTAGTAGTTGATTCAATTTTTTCAGATGGAGTGGCGGTCATCGGCTTTTCCTTGTCCCTGTTCCCTGTTTCGTTTGAGCGAGCGCGAACGTCCCCCCGCACCACGAATTTCTAACGTGGCCATCAGGGCTGCCGATTTTGACAACATCGGGGCCAATCTGCGGCGGCCCCCGTTCATTCCGGGAAATCAGACGTGCTTCCGTGCGGGCTAACCAGTTGCGGTTGAATGCCGCGACACGCCTGTCCGACGGGGGCCGACTCTGTTTCCCGCCGCATTGTGAAGGGAATCGAGCCCGAACATGCCGCTGCATATGCCCTCCGCGTGCCTATATGCGGATTATGGTGAATTCAGTCTTGCCCGCGACGGCGCGGCCGCACCGGCCTCCGCCAATTCTGATCTGCAGGAAATGCCTCCAGCGTGCCGCGAACGGCCGCGCGATCAAGCGCGCGCTGAAGGCGGAATTGAAGGAGTTAGGTCGGGCGCGCGGCGTGAAGCGCCCGCGCGTCGTCATGACCGGCTGCTTCGGAATCTGTCCGAAACGCGCCGTGACGACGGCGAGCGGAGCCACGCTGGCGCGCGGCGAATTCCTGCTGCTGGCGGATGGGGATCAGGCGACGGAGGCGGCCGCAAGGCTGATGGCGCGCGAAATCTGAGCGGATCAGGCTTTCGCCGTCGGTTTTGATCTCGTGGCCTTCTTGCCGGGCGTCTTCTTAGACGCCGAGGGTTGCGATGCGAGGCTATCCGCCACCCGCCGCATCGCGCGCCCGTAACTGTCGGCGGCGTTGTCAGCCGACATCTGCAGCCGCCGTGCGGCCGCGGTCCCTTCCTCGAGCGCGTGTTTCGCCAACTGCCGAAAGCGCTGCCTGGCCTCGCCGTCCTTTGCTTTCTGCGCCAGCGCGAGGATGCGGTCGCGCTGCGCCTTGACGGCGGCCGTCAGGCTTTTGTGCTGCTGTTTCGCAAGCTGCCGGATGATGACGTCGAGATCGGCGTCCGCCATGTTCGTGCCCCGCATGATGTGAAGTGAATCGCTTCACGCTTAGAGCATGATCCCGAAAAGTGAAACCGGTTTCGGATAAGATCATCCTCAATCAAAAGGATAAGGCAAGATGGGTCGCATCGCGGGATCGTCCTGACACGCCGTTCCTCACGAGATCAAAAAGCAGTCTCAATGCCCGCTCATGACCAGCGTCTTGACGGGAAGCACAAGGGCCTGGATGCGCAACAGCATGGCATGCACGATCCCCACGGCATCTATGGCGTGGAGCGCGAAACGCTTGAACGTACCGGTATCCTTTGACGCGATCTGGTCGTGGTTGCTGGTGTAGGCGTTGACGATGCAACTGCTTCCGGGTGTGATGCCCTCCAGGCCGCCTTTATAGAGCGGCTCGAGGAAGACGAGAATCGAGCCCGGGCGCAGAGCCTGCCCCGCCTCGACCAGCTGCTCGCCGCCACGGAACTGACCCGCCGCGATGTAGTCCTGTACGCTGGTGATCACCATCGGAATAATGGTCCACGGTTTCGAAATGCATGTGGCCTCCGCCACCATTCCGACCTTCATCACCTGCGCTTCGATCTGGCCAAACCCCGCCGACAGGACCCGTTTGCCCGCACCCTCCGGAATCAGGATTCCCGCCGATCGCATCATGGGATTGACGATATCGCCGGGCCGTAATGCAAACTGCTCAACGCGTCCGTCAACGCCGGCGCGAACGTAGGTCTTGTCGAGATCGACCTGCGCCTGTGCCAGCGCCGCCTCGGCGCTGGCCTTCTCCGCCGGAAGGAGCGACGTCACGCGGGCCGTCGCGGATTGTTTGGCCGCAGTCGCCGCATCGACGCTGCCCTCCCGTCCCGCAAGCAGCACCTCGAGTTTCTCGATGTCGCGCTGGGGCACGATTCCCGGATTGCGCTTTTGCAGTTCGCGCTTCACGTCGAGTTCGTCGGACGCCTGCTGATACGCGCTTTTGGCCTCCCGGATCTGGCCATCCGCCTTGATGATATCCGCCTGTGCAGCGCCCAACGCGGCATCCACCTCGGCGATCTTGCGCCGGGCGGTTTCCAGCGCCGCTTCCTGCTTCGTGCTGTCGAGCTTGAAGATCACGTCGTTCTTTTTCACGGGCGCGCTGAAATCGACATGAACCTCCGACACCCGCCCGATCCCCTCGGGAATGATCGGGACCGTCCTGAAGTAAAGGGTCGCCGTCGTCGTCGAGGGATGGAAATAGAAGATCAGCGTGATCAGGGCGACCGTGAGCATCAAACAGGCGGTGATGCCCCATCTCAGTTCGAACCAGACGGAATAGAGCGTGATGTCGCGGCCGAGCCGCTTTCCCTGTGCGTAGCGCCGGTAAAGATAATCGGGGAATATCGTTAGCAGCGAACAGAGCAGTAGCTCAAGCATGGCCCTGCACCTCGCTCGGGCCGGTGTCGTCCTTGCCGCCTTCCTTTTTGGCGGACGCCTTCGCCATGTCTGGTTTGGCCATGTCTGGTTTGGCCATGTCCGGTTTTGTCACGTCCGGTGCCTCGGCGGCCTCACCAGCAACGAGTTCGTACGGCGGCCGGGGCGCCTCCGCGCCTGGCGGGACGCCGGCGATTGTCGCGACGGAGCCGGCGATGCTGCGCAGTGGAGTGCTGAAATCCGGCAGGTCGATCATCGCCAGCAACAGCCCCACCACCCAGAACAGATGGATGTGGGTGAACAGCGCCAGCAAGCCGAGAACGGCAACGATCTCGAACTGCAGCTTCTGCGATTTGTGCGCCATCCGCTCCGGCAGGGTATGCAGCCGCAGATAGAGATTGCCGACCACCAGAACGGCGCCAATCAGGATGACGCCGACAGCCACCATCAAGACGTCCGTGTCACCGGGCGCTGTAATGAAGGAGGGAAGATCGTGGTGCGCGCTTGGATGAAGCAACTCGCTCAAGCGGTCCTCCATTCCAGAAACAAACAAACTGAAAAACAAACGTCAGTATACGTCCGGCATTTGCCGGAGGACTGCATCATTGCACAGGCTTGGGATTTGGCAAGTGCGATCAGCTACGCCCGCGCCCAAGTGCTGGTGCTGGCGGTTGCTGTGCGCTAGGGAGGGCGTGAGGGCTTTTTCAATCCTGAGATAGAAAATCAATCGCTTGCTGTTCGGTCGGAAAGCGCCCGAGTTCACGATAATCGGGATCGTGTTCGGCAGTCTCTGGCGACCACAAAACGATAAAGGCATTGCCTTCTTTCTCAACCAGTGTCGTCCTCGCTGGTGTGCGGCGTCATATCTCGTGCCCCGCAATGCGGACATTCGCAGTCGACCATGCACGACCATTCGTCAGCCCAACGGCGATGACAGCGGTCGCATTTGTAGTGGTTCAGGAACCAAGTCATGATCCGTGTCCCTATAGACAAAGGCGGTAGCTGCCGCGTCCTAAAAATTCAATGTATCGTCGGTCGCGCAAATATTGAAGTTGCTGACGTATTTTAGGGCGGACGTTCTGGTTGCCGGGATAAAGCTCGCCCAAATAGCGGTCGAAGGCATAGACTTCATCCAACGTGAACTCTCTCTTTCCGAGAGACTCGACACATTTCATCACGTCGAGCAGCCAGCCGCGCGTTTCCTGTGACTCCTGTCTGAGAAAGAGCGTTTTCCGCCATTCCTCAAGGACAGCGTCTCTAGGACGAATCGTGCCGTTCTGCACAATGTGAATCTTGCCGGACTCTGGGACCCGGCCGAGTGGGATGTTCGAGCCGATCCAGCATGCACGGCGCGCCGTCGGAGCTAGCGGCTTGCGTTCCTCG
>JBDTCP010000078.1:0-6639 GCA_039923555.1 Nitrobacter sp. | reverse complement strand
TTCAGGCATCGTCGCCCGAGCTTACTGAATTCGATAACGCCAAGCAGGGCGAGTTTTGGTACAGCCTGATCAATGAAAGTGTCGGATCGACTGTTCGCATTTGCCCAGTCTATATCAGTTGGTCCTTCATTCTGTGGCGTCCGCTGGAGGCCGGCGGCGGCATTCTTGCTCGAGCCGATGATGGCAAGCATTGGACGCCCGCCGATTCCGAATTTACGATTAAACTCAAAAGCGGCGACGAGGTGACGTGGCGGACGACCCATACGGTGACAGCATCGGGTCTGACCAAGCGCGGCAGCTATAATCCGAACGATCCCAAGTCGCCGCCGGCTGCTACGCGCATGTATTCAGTCGTATGCTCATTTCCGGATCGGCAAGACTGGCCGCCTGCGGTGTTGATATTGCACGGGACGGCTCTCAAAGCGGCAACCAAGTTGATCGATCAATTGAAGATTCTGCGCGCGCCGTCTTTTGGCGTGATTTTGGAAATGTCCTCGTTCAAGGACAAATCGCCATCAGGCGAGTTTGATAACTACGCCTTTGAGATCGACGGGCCAGTGGAGAACAAAGCATTCTACGAGGAGAATTCCAGGCAATACCGCTTTTTTATCGAGCAGGGTCTTAAAGTGAAAGACCTGGAAAATGCACAAGAGGATTAGCCGGGCGATGAGACCGTGCGAGCATTGATGCGCCCGTCTGATCTTCATTCAAGCCAAATCCGCACGATATTTTTTGCAGTTTCTCAATGATGCGCGAAGCCCTTCCTTGCGCACCCTACCCTCTCCGCGAAACAAGGATTATCCCGCAGCGGACGTGAGCGCCCTGTGAATTCTCCATGCAGATTCTTGCGTGGCTCCGCATGCGGAACGAGGGCGTCGCATAAACGGCTAGTGCGCGAGTATCGTTCATCTGCGCTATGCACACTTGGCGAATGGTGATTTCTCGTCGTTGCGAGCGCGTCCCCGTCGCGGGCCTGGGCAGAAAAAACTATGCAAAGGCCATAAAGGCAGGCGACCTCGACCGCCTGCACATGGGCGGCGCTGGAAGCGCTCGCTCGCGATGCGTTCCTGGGCTTCATCAGCAGCACCAGCAACGCAATCTCGATATCGTCGAGGATGATGGCGCGCGCTTATCCTAATGCTCGGCCCTTTTCTACATCGTTCCTTCGACATCACGGGCCGGCGATCAGCCGCCAAGCAGCACATGACCCAGGGCCAGGCGTTGCGGACCGAGACCCAGCGTAGCCAATGTCAAGGCGTCCCAAATCAGTTTTATTTCAACAATATATGTGCTCATTGTACCTTCTGTGCGAACCTTGCCAGCGAGTTCAATTGACCTCGTGGCCTTACTCGGTAGTTTCGAAATGCTGGCGAACACGTCCTCCAGTTCCACCACAGATCGCGACAGTCCCCTCCCTGTCCGAAGACGATTGACATGCTCGGTAAGCTGACGATTGACGCTTTGCCATTTTACAGCGGCATCGCCATGGCCGGCGCGCTGATCGTCGTACTCGGTGCCCTTGGTGTAGTTGCGCTCATCACTTGGTTTGGTCAGTGGCGCTATCTGTGGACCGAATGGCTGACGAGCCTGGACCATAAGAAGGTCGGCGTCATGTATGTGACACTGGCGCTGATCATGCTGGTGCGCGGCGTGCTCGATGCGATGATGATACGAACCCAGCAAGCGGTCGCACTCGACTCGCAAGGCTATCTATCGCCGGACCATTTCGATCAGATTTTCACCTCCCATGCCACCATCATGGTTTTCTTCGTGGCGATGCCGTTCGTGGTCGGCCTGTTCAACGTCGTCGTTCCGCAGCAGATCGGGGCGCGCCAGGTGGCCTTTCCGTTTATGAACGCAGTGAGCCTGTGGCTGACCGCGTCCGGCGCCGCTCTTGTCATGATCTCGCTCGTCGTCGGTCAGTTTTCCACCGTCTTCTGGACCGCTTACCCGCCCAACTCGGGACTGCAGTTCAGTCCGGGCGTCGGCGTCGATTACTGGATCTGGGCAATCCTGGTCAGCAGCGCCGGTTCGTTGCTGACCGGAATCAATTTTCTCGTCACGATCGTCAAGCGACGCGCGCCCGGAATGCGGCTGATGACGATGCCGCTATTCACTTGGTCGGCGCTATTCACCAACATATTGATAATATTCGCCTATCCGGCCTTGATCGTTGCCGCTGCACTGCTTGGTCTTGACCGCTATCTCGGTATGCACTTTTTCACCGGCGGCGACGGCGGCAACGTAAAGAACTATATCAGCCTGTTCTGGATATGGGGCCATCCCCACATCTACATCTTGATTTTGCCGGCATTCGGCATCTACTCCGAAGTCGTGGCCACGTTCTCTGGCAGGCGATTGTTGGGCTATGCGTCGCTGGTCTACGCGATTGCGGCTTTCCCCGTGCTCTTGTTGGTCGTCTGGCTGCACCATTTCTTCACCATGGGCGCCGGCCCCGGCGTGAACGCCTTCTTTGGTCAGGTGGCTCCGCTCGTCGCCGTGCCGACAATCGTTACGATTTTCGGCTGGCTACTCACGATGTATCGAGGCCAAGTGCGCTTCTCGGTGCCGATGCTGTTTACGCTCGGGTTCATCGTAACGTTTCTCATTGGCGGCATGACCGGCTTTTTGTTCGCGATAGCGCCGGCCAATATCCACAGCACAACTTTCCTGGTGGCGCATTTCCACAACCTGCTGATCCCCGGCGCGCTGTTCGGCTATTTCGCCGGCTATCAGTACTGGTTCCCCAAGGCGTTCGGTTTTCGGCTCGACGAAAAATGGGGCCGACGAGCCTTCTGGGCCTGGATCGTTGGCTTCTGTCTGGCCTTCATGCCGCTGTATATTGTTGGTCTCATGGGCATGCCGCAGCGCCTCAATCGCTACAATGTCGCCGGCTGGCAGCCGTATCTCATCGTCGCCGAATTCGGCGCCCTCTTCATTCTGTGTGGCGTCATCTTCCTCGCAATTCAGCTCGCCGTCAGCATCCGCGACCGCGCCACGCTTTCAGTCTCAGCCAGCGATCCGTGGAACGGCAGGACGCTCGAATGGGCAACCACCTCGCCGCCGGCGGCATACAATTTTGCTGTCGTGCCGCTCGTGCAAGGCATCGATCCGTGGTGGGCCATGAAGCAGGCGGGAACAGCAGACCGCCGACCCGTCCGCTTCTATGACATCATCATGCCGGACAATAGCAGCGCCGGGATCGCGCTTGGAGCGATGTCGTTCGTATTCGCCTTTGCGATGATCTGGCACATCTGGTGGCTGGCCGCCGTGGGGGGGATAGGCATGTTTGCCGTGTTGCTGTCACAGACGTTCCGTGATCATGCCGAGCACCGCATCCCCGCGAGCGAAGTCGAAGCAATCGAGGGCCGCCGAACCACAGCCCCTGCACTCGTATTTGGGGCACCGACGTGACCGACGCCACCATCACCGCCGGGCTCGGCGATGAAACCGACGCCGACGTAGTCCAACGAATCGACGAGAAGACATACGGCTTCTGGATCTGCCTGATGAGCGACGCGATCATATTCGCGTTGCTGTTCGCGATCTTTGTGGTGATGGCGCATAGCACCGCTGACGGGCCCGGCGGGAACACATTGTTCCGCCTTCCGCACATTTTCGTCGAAACCATGCTGCTGCTGGCAAGCAGCATGACATTCGGTCTCGCCAGTGTTGCGATCTCGGCCGGGCGCAGCAGGCGCACGGTAGTCTGGCTAAGCGTGACGTTCCTGCTCGGACTGGGTTTCGTCGCCATGGAGATTTCGGAGCTCTACGGCATGGCCGCCGCCGACGCCGGCCCGTGGCGGAGCGGTTTTCTCTCAGCCTTCTTTACGCTGATCGGTACCCACGGCGCTCACGTCAGCCTCGGCCTGGTCTGGATCGTCCTCTTGGGATGCGAGGTCGCGTTGCGCGGGCTGAACCCATTCGTCGTCTCGCGCCTCTACCGGCTGGGTCTGTTCTGGCATTTCCTCGTTATCGTCTGGATTAACATCTTCTCCGTCGTTTACCTGCCGGGAATTTTCTAGCATGGCGGCACCGCCGCAATCGTCTGAAATACCGGCCTCGCCACGCGGCGAGAAAGTCACGATCAAATCCTATCTGGTGGGCTTTGTTCTAGCGTTGGTGCTGACCGTGATTCCGTTCGGCCTCGTTGCGGCTCGCACGTTTCAGCCGACACAGATTCTCGTCATCATCGGCGTTGCCGCGATCGCCCAGGTCATCGTCTACTTGCGGTATTTTCTACACCTCGAGTTGAAAGCTTCGTCGCAGAATAAACTGATCGCACTGTGCTTCGCCGCCGTCGTACTCCTCATTCTGGTCGGCGGCACGTTAGGGATCATGGTCGACCGCTATTACCGCGTAACTTAGAAAGCGGCGCCGCGACCGGCACGCCTTGAGGCCCGCATGGCCGATGATGGGCGACCTTCGGGGTTATCGCGCCATGACCGGATCGGCGCTCCCTGCGCGGTCGACGGGCAAATCAGCGGCAGAAACTGTCTGGCTTGTGTCGAGCAGTATGCGCTGCCCGCGCTCCAATCGGCGACATCCGTTATCGACAATCCCGACAGCCACGGGAAAGGCGCCCTCCCCCTGCTCCGTCCGTGCCGCCGAGCGCAAAGCTATCTGTCCTGCGCCTTACGTCCCTCACTCAACCCGAGTTGAGCGGATCTTTGCGAGACTCATGGATCACCCCAAAATGCCGCGCCCGAGCGAACCGTCACGGCGACCTGGAAACGCATCGGCGTTGACGATAAAACGTTCAAAGCGTCATGGCCGGGCATAGCGTTCGAAGAACGGCGTTGCTTGCTCGCCGATGGTCCGGCCGTCCCACCTCGTTGACCCCGTTGACTTTCAAGGCCCGGAAAGCCGTCATAAACCGGGATAATCTATCAAGCAAACCTCATCCCTCTTGAGGTAGCGATACTCAGAAGAAGGAGAGAATGTGAGATTGCTGGCGGGAAAGCCCGTTTCACGCGACTGGCGGGCAGCGGCTATAACGATCCAAGCCGTATCAGGGCAAGTCGCGGATTTGCACGGTCAGACTTCGCGTCGTGGCGGACATCCTGTGGCTGCCAAGCTGGCAAGAATTGGCAAGCTCTACGACGACGTGACGCGCCGCTGACTACGCCACCACACGCCGAAGGTGATCAGTACAACGGCGGCGAGGCCAAACCAGGTGATAGCGTATTGCGTGTGATCGTCCTTCAGATGCACGTCGAGCGGACCAGGCTTCGGAATACCGCTCGCAGGTACCGGGGTCTCGAGATCGATGTAGAAGGGCGCGACATTTTTCCAGCCGAGAGCCTGCGCCATCGCGCCGACGTCGCGGCCGAACCACAGCCGCTTGGCAAGGGTCGGCAACGCCGTCAGCAGTTCGGCCTTCTCCGGGAAGCGGAGATAGCCAGTCATTGCGACCGGCTGGCCGGTCACCAGCGGGCTCGCGGCGCGATCCTGCTGGCTGCGGTCCTGCATGGTGTTCTGCACGAAGCCAGCATTGACGACAACCGTGCTGCCGTCGGGCAGTTGCGCCGGCAGAAACGCCCAAGTGCCGAGCCCAACGTCGGGACGCACCGCCGAGCCGGCGCTGTAGACCATCGCGTCGGGTCGCGACTCGTAGGTGGCAGAAAAGCTCACGCGGCGGAACTCATCTTTGGCGGGCGACAATGCTGCCCAGTCTGAGGACGGCGGCAAGGGGATGGGCGGGGCGGCCAACCGCTCGGTGAGCGCGGCGATGAGCACGTGTTTTTCGGCGCCGCGCTGCAACTGCCAGATGCCAAGGCCGGTGAACAGGACCACCATCGCCAACGTGAAGATGCCGAGGCCGGGCCCGGGGCGGGCAGGGAGAGCCGTCATGCGGCTGGATCGCGGGAGACAGTACGGCCTTCCGCAGCCTTGTGATGGAATTGCAACGCGATCAGCAGCGACTTCATCGCGCGCAACGGCCACAGCGTGACGGCGAGAACCAGCGGAATCCACAACGCCGCATGCACCCAGTACGGCGGCTGATATTTCACCTCGACGATCAGGGCGCAGAAGACGACGATGAAGCCGCCGATCAGGATGATGAATACGGCAGGCCCGTCGCCGGAATCGATGAAGGCGTAATCCAGCCCGCAGCGCTCACAGGACGGTCGCAGCGTCAGAAACCCGGAATAGAGTTTTCCCTGACCGCAGCGCGGACATTTGCAGGCGATGCCGCGCAGCACGGTCTGGGACAATGTCGCCTGCGCGTGATGATTAGCCATTTTATTTCCTGGCAGCAGAAAGGGCGGCCGTTTGGCCGCCCTTGATGTTGAGCCGTTTTGGTCGATCAATGAGCGGCGTGTGCCATGGCTCCGGCGCCATTGCCCCAGATGTAGATGCAGATGAACAGGAACAGCCACACCACGTCGACGAAGTGCCAGTACCAAGCGGCGAATTCGAAGCCGAGGTGCTGCGAGGGCGAGAAGTGCCCGGCATTAGCGCGGAACAGGCAGACGATCAGGAAGATGGTTCCGACCAACACATGGAAACCGTGGAAGCCGGTGGCCATGAAGAAGGTCGCGCCGTAGATGTTGCCGGCGAAGCTGAAGGCGGCGTGATGGTACTCGTAGGCCTGCACGGCGGTAAAGGTGGCGCCGAGCACGATGGTCAGGATCA
>JBDTCP010000077.1:0-7802 GCA_039923555.1 Nitrobacter sp. | reverse complement strand
AAACGAAACAGATGATGCCGGAAATCGGCAGCGTCAGCGCGTAGTTCATGTTGGCGTGTTGGATCAGGATCGCCGATGTATAGGCGCCGAGTGCATAGAAGGCGCTGTGTCCAAGCGAGAACTGGCCACTACCACCGGTCAGGATGTTCAGCGCCAGCACGGCGATGCCGTAGATCAGCACCGTCGTGAGCTGGAAGATGATGAAGTTCTTCACAAACAGCGGAACGACAAGCAGCAGCAGCAGAATGACGATCGACGTTCCGGCGCCGAGCGTCATGGTCCGCCTGGGAACGGCGTCGATGGCGGGTGCGCTAGTGACGGCTTTCTGGTTGGCGCCCATGGTCAGACCCGCTTGATGACGGTATGGCCAAACAGGCCCGAGGGTTTGACGACGAGAACGATGACAATCAGCGCCAGCGCGATGGGCAGCTTCAACTCGTTGCCGGCGCCGGGGATATAGGTTCCGGCCAGGTTCTCGAAGATGCCGACAAGCAAGCCGCCGACGACGGCGCCGAGCGGACTCGAGAGGCCGCCGAGCACGGCGGCGGCAAAGCCGTATATCAGCACGCCGCCCATCATGTTTGGCTCCAGGAAAACCACCGGCGCGATCAGCAGGCCGGCGACGGCGCCGATCGCGGCGGCCATGCCCCAGCCCAGCGCGATCATCCAGCTCGTATTGATGCCGACCAGTCGTGCGGATTCAGGCAGCGCTGCCGCGGCCCGCATTGCAAGGCCGATCCGCGTGAAGCGAAAGAAGGAGAACAGAATCGCCAGCAACAGCAAGGTCACGCCGATCATGCCGGCCTGATGGATGGAGATGAGCTCACTGCCGAGAAAGGGCGACGATCCGAACGGGGAGGGGAACTGTTTGATGGTGAAGTCCCAGAGCAGGCCGGCGACGCTGTTGATAATGGCATACAGCGCGATGAAACCCGCGAGATTGGTCAGGATCGGCGCTTTCGCCAGCGGCTTGAACAGCAGCCGCTCGATCACGATGCCGCCCACAAACGACAGGATCAGCGTCAGCGCGAATGCCGCCCAATAGGGCAATCCCCACTGCATCATCTGCCAGCCCATGAATGTCGAGAACATGGCCATTTCGCCCTGAGCGAAGTTCAGTTGGTCGATCGCCTGGTAGATCATCACCAGGGCCAGTGCCATGCAGGCATAGATCGAGCCAGTGGCGATGCCTGCCAGGATTTGATTGATCAGCAGTTCCATGGCCACCTCCTTCGGCGTCCCGATTTCGACGTTCGTAGGTCCTTGTTGCACCCTCTGATACGAACGTCGAAATCAAAGGGACACCGAATTAAAAAATAGGCCAGTGCGGTTTCGCATTTGACGTTCGCTTGAGACCTTGCAGCGAACCCCGTGCGAACGTCAAATCCACCGCACTAATATCCCAGATAGGATTTGCGGACGTCTTCGTTGGTCGCGATGTCCTTGGCGCTGCCGGACATGACGATCCGTCCGGTCTCGATGACGTAGGCGGTATCGGCGAGTTCCAGTGCGAGCCGCGCGTTCTGCTCGACCACGAGGATGGTGACTTTGTCCTCGCGGTTGATCTTGCCGAGAATCTTGAACAAGTCGTGCACGATCAACGGGGCGAGGCCGAACGACGGTTCATCGAGCAGCATCAGCCGTGGACGCAGCATCAGCGCGCGGGCGACCGCGAGCATTTGCTGCTCGCCGCCCGACAGCGTTCCCGCCTGTTGCGCATGACGCTGCTTGAGGACGGGGAAGTGATTGTACATCCGCTCGATGTCGCTGACGATGCCGGCCTTGTCGGATCGCGAGATCGCGCCGAGCTGCAGATTCTCTCCGACCGTCATGGTGGTAAAGGTACCGCGTCCCTGCGGCACATGCGCGATGCCAAGCCGGACGATGCTCTCGGTCGATCTGCCGGTGAGCGGTTTGCTCTCGAAGGCGATCGTGCCGGTGGAGCGCACCATGTTACAGATCGCGCGCAAGGTCGTGGTCTTGCCGGCGCCGTTAGCGCCGAGCAGCGTCGTCATGCTGCCTTCGCTGAGATGGAATTCGAGGCCGTGCAGCGCCTGCACCTGACCGTAGTAGGCCCGAAGATCCTTGATATCGAGCAACGCGGTCATTGGTCTTTGCTTCCCAGATAGGCCTTGATGACGTCCGGGTCGGATCGAACCTGCGACGGCGTGCCTTCCGCGAGTTTCCTGCCGAAATTGAGCGCGACCACATGGTTGGCGATCGACATCACGAGTCCCATATGATGCTCGACGAGAAGCACGGTCATATCGCGCTCGTCGCGGATGCGGCGGATCAGCTCCCCGAGCACATGGACCTCTTGGTGATTGAGGCCGCCGGCGGGTTCATCGAGTAGCAGGATCTTCGGGTCCGCGGCCAGCGCGCGTGCCAGTTCGACGCGCTTCTGGGTGCCGAACGGCAATCCTGCAACCACGGTATGCGCGACGTCGCGCAAATCCAGGTATGCGAGAATGTCCTCGGCCTTGCGGTTCAGCGTGGCCTCGCCGCGGCGCACCCAGCCGAGCTTCAGCGAATCGCTGACGATATCGCTGTTGGTGCGCGAATGCGTTCCGATCCGGACGTTGTCGATCACGGAAAGATTGGGAAACAGCGCGACGTTCTGGAACGTGCGGCTGATGCCGATTTCCGCGATGCGGTGCGGCGGCCGGGTCAGGATGCTGACGCCTTCCATCAGGATGTCGCCCTTGCTCGGCTGATAGAGCCGGCTCAGGCAGTTGAACAGCGTGGTCTTGCCGGCGCCGTTCGGGCCGATCAGACCGAGAATCTGTCCCTGCTTCATATCAAAAGAGACGCCATTCAGCGCGACGATGCCGCCGAACACGACGCTGAGGTCGCGAACGGCTAGCAGGGGATTACATCCCGGTGCGCGCTGATCCTGCATCATCGGCGGCGATCCGCATGACGCGCGGTGCCCCGGCGATGGACGAGCGTCTTTCGACGCGGCCCGGAAATTCTACCTGATCCCCTCGGCCACACGCGTAACCCTCCCGCCTGCTCGCAACTTTTTGTTTTTCTGTTGTGATTGTGGCGCTGCACCACCCAGCGCGGCCTCGATGTTCCTTACCATCGCCACCAGGCGAGGTCCAATATCGGTGCGCAAACGATCTTCCGAGAAACGGAAGGCGGGCGCGCCGCAATTCAAGGCATAGGGACCTGTCCCGTCGCTTAGCTTCAGCGCCACGCCGGCCGCGTGAATATCGTCGTGCCATTCGCCGGCGGATATCGCAAAGCCGTACTTCGCCACCGTTTCGCCGGAGCGTTCGAGTCCGTCGCGCAATTTCGGCCAGCGATGTCTGTAGTGCTCGCGCATCGCGCGCAGCAATTCGTCGCGCTCGTCCGCGGGCAATGCCCAGAAATAAGCGCGTCCCATCGCCGTGGTCGCGATCGGCACGCGGGAGCCGACGTCGAGCTGCACACCGACGGTGTGCTCGCTGCGGCTCTGCCCAAAATAGATCATACTGGTCCGGTCGCGGGCACCGATCGCGCAGGCTCCGCAGGTCTGCCGCATCAATTCATTGCGATAGGGTTCCGAAATGTGCCGGACGCCGAGATTGGCGAGTGCGACATATCCCAGCGCCATGGCCGATGGCGCGAGCTGATACTTCTCGAATTTCGGAACCGGTGCCAGATAACCGAGCTTGGTCAACGTATAGGTCAGCCGCGACACCGTCGGTTTCGGCAGCCCGGTGCGCGCGGCGATTTCCTGATTGCCAAGCAGTCCGTCATTGGGATGAAATGCGCGCAGCACATCGAGGCCGCGGGAGAGCGCGACGACAAAGCTGCGGTCGGTCGCGGCTTTTCTGGCTGGGCGTTTCATTTCCTGCTGCGGTCGTTGTGTTCTCGTTGACAAAAGACGTGCTTCTAAATAACCCTGCCTGTCAAGATGTGAAATTAAATTCCGCTGTGCGAAATTAGTTCCGGGACATTTCAGGGAGAGCGCCGTGAGCGAAGCGGTCAAACTTGAGCGTCACGATGAGATCGCCGTCGTCACGGTCGACAATCCCCCGGTCAACGCGCTGAGCGCGGCAGTTCGTCGCGGCATCCAGGACTGCGTGCAAAAGGCGATCGCCGATCCCGCGGTGAAGGCGATCGTGCTGACCTGCGCCGGCCGTACCTTCATGGCAGGTGCCGACATCACCGAGTTCGGCAAGCCGCCGCAGCCGCCGACGCTGGCCGAGGTGATTTCCGGGATCGAGAATTCCTCGAAGCCGACCATCGCCGCGATCCACGGCACGGCGCTCGGCGGCGGTCTCGAGGTCGCGCTGGGATGCCACTTCCGTGTTGCGGTCAAGGAGGCCAAGCTCGGTCTCCCCGAAGTAAAGCTGGGGCTGCTGCCCGGGGCCGGCGGCACTCAACGCCTGCCCCGTGCGGTGGGTCCCGAACTCGCGGTCAAGATGATCGTCGGCGGCGATCCAATCGGCGCGGTGGACGCGCTGAAGCAGGGCCTGATCGAGGAGATCGTCGAGGGGCCGGCGGCCGGCGGCGAAGCCTTTGCACGCAGGGTGCTGGCGGAGAAGCGTCCGCTGCGCAGTCTGAGCGACGACGACAGCAAGCTCGAGGCGGCGAAGGGTGATCGTTCGATCTTCACCAATGCAGTCGCAGCGATGACCAAGCGCGCGCGCGGCCTCGAAGCGCCGTTCGCGGCGGCTGACGCGGTCGGTGCGGCGATCGACCTGCCGTTCGACGAAGGTCTCAAGAAGGAGCGTGAGAGTTTCCTCAAGCTGATGAACGGCGACCAGTCCAGGGCGCAGCGTTATGCGTTCTTCGCGGAGCGCGAGGCGGCTAAGGTCGCCGGCGTGCCCGAGGGCATCAGGCCGCGGAACGTCGCGCGCGTCGCCATCATCGGCGCCGGAACCATGGGCGGCGGCATCGCCATGTCGTTCGCCAATGCGGGCATTCCCGTCACGCTGATCGAGACCGACGAGGAACAGCTCAAGCGCGGCATGGGCGTGATGCAGAAGAACTACGAGGCGACCGCAGCGCGCGGCGGCATTCCGGCCGATGCGCCCGCCAAGCGCATGGGTCTCATCACCGGCGCCGTCGGCCTCGAAAACGTTGGGGATGCCGACCTCATCATCGAAGCGGTGTTCGAGACCATGGCGGTCAAGAAGGAAGTCTTCACGAAGCTGGATCAGTTCGCTAAGCCCGGCGCCGTGCTGGCATCCAACACGTCGTATCTCGACATCAACGAGATCGCGTCCGTCACTACGCGTCCGCAGGACGTGCTCGGCATGCACTTCTTCTCGCCGGCCAACGTCATGAAGCTGTGCGAGATCGTTCGTGGTGCAAAGACCGCGCCCGACCTACTGATGACCGCGGTATCAATCGCCAGGAAGATCGCCAAGGTGCCGGTCGTCGTCGGCGTCTGCGACGGTTTCGTTGGCAACCGCATGCTCGCCGCCCGCAGCAGGCAGTCGGAAAAATTCCTGTTCGAGGGCGCGCTTCCGCAACAGGTCGATGCCGTCGTCACCCGGTTCGGCCTGCCGATGGGCCCGTTCGCGATGGGCGATCTCGCCGGCCTCGACATCGGCTGGCGCTCGCGCAAGGATCGCGGTGTCAAGTCGGAGATCGCCGACGCACTCTGCGAAGCGGGACGGTTCGGTCAGAAGACCGGCAAGGGCTACTACAGATATGAGGCCGGTTCGCGTGCGCCGCTGCCCGATCCCGATGTCGAGACGCTGATCGTCGATACCTGCACGCGGCTTGGCCTGAAGCGGCGCGAGATCAGCGATGACGAGATTCTGGAACGCATGGTCTATCCGATGATCAACGAGGGTGCGCGCATTCTGGAGGAGGGTATCGCGGCGGGTCCGAGCGACATCGACGTAGTCTGGCTCTACGGTTACGGTTGGCCGGTCTATCGCGGCGGCCCGATGTTCTACGTCGATCAGGTCGGGCTGAAGCACGTCGCCGATCGGCTGTCCCATTACGCCAAGGCTACCAACGATCCGTCGCTTGAGCCCGCGCCGCTGTTGAAGCGCCTCGCCGCAGAAGGCAAGACCTTTGCGTCGCTGGCAACGGCCAAGAAGGCGGCGTGACTATCGCGGCATTCATGCGCCCTGGCTATGGCTGCGGCGCACCAAGGCTGTTTCTTCGGTTCGCGCCGCCGACGTCGCAATCCGTACGGAGACTCGCAACAGGAGGTCGCTGATGACCGAAGCCGTTATTGTTTCCACCGCTCGCACCCCGATCGGCAAGGCCTATCGCGGCGCGCTCAACGCCACCGAAGGGGCGACGCTGTTCGGCCATGCGATTGGCGAGGCCGTTGCGCGCGCCAGGGTCGATCCGAAGGAGGTCGAGGATGTGGTGATGGGCGCGGCCATGCAGCAGGGCGCGACCGGCGGCAACATTGCCCGCAAGGCGCTGCTTCGCGCGGGGCTTCCCGTGACCGTGGCCGGCACCACCGTCGACCGCCAGTGCGCCTCGGGCCTTCAGGCGATCGCGCTCGCCGCGCGCTCGGTGCTGTTCGACGGAGTCGGGATCGCGGTCGGCGGCGGCGGTGAATCGATCAGCCTTGTGCAGAACGAACACGCCAACACCTTCCACGCCCAGGATCCCGCGCTCTTGAAAATCAAGGGTGAGGTCTACATGCCGATGATCGACACGGCGGAAGTGGTGGCGAAGCGTTACGGCATCTCGCGCGAGCGCCAGGACGAATATTCGCTAGAAAGCCAGCGCCGCACGGCGGCCGCACAGCAGGGCGGCAAGTTCAAGGACGAACTGGCGCCGATCTCCACAAAGATGGCGGTCGTCAACAAGGAGACCAAGGAAGTCTCGTTCAAGGACGTGACGCTGTCGCAGGATGAGGGTCCGCGTCCGGACACCACGGCGCAAGGTCTCGCCGGCCTCAAGCCGGTGCGCGGCGAGGGCTTCACCATCACCGCCGGCAACGCCAGCCAGCTCTCGGACGGCGCCAGCGCCACCGTGATCATGAGCGACAAGGAAGCCGCGCGGCGCGGCCTGAAGCCGCTCGGCATTTTCCGCGGCTTCGTCGCGGCCGGATGGGAGCCCGATGAAATGGGGATCGGCCCGGTGTTCGCGGTGCCGCGCCTGCTCAAGCGTCACGGCCTCAAGATCGACGACATCGATCTTTGGGAGTTGAACGAGGCGTTCGCCGTGCAGGTACTGTATTGCCGCGACAAGCTCGGCATCGATCCGGAAAAACTCAACGTCGACGGCGGCGCGATCGCGGTCGGTCACCCCTATGGCATGTCGGGCGCGCGTCTCGCCGGCCACGCGCTGATCGAAGGCCGCCGCCGCAAGGCGAAGTACGCGGTCGTCACCATGTGCGTCGGCGGTGGCATGGGCGCGGCCGGTTTGTTCGAGGTGGTGCAGTAGGAAAAACCGCAAGCCGTCATTCCCCGATGCGCAATTGCGCATCTGAGGGCGCGCGAAGCGCGAGCCCGGAATCCATAACCACCGCCGGGAGTATGGATTCCTGGCCTGCGCCAAAAGGCGCATCCACAGGTGCGCAATTGCGCGCCGGGGAATGACAGTTAAATTGATTTGATCGTTCTAAATTCCGCCCAAGGGGAGCCATCCGATGGATCTCAATTTCACCAGGGAAGAAATTGCTTTCCGCGGCGAGGTCCGTCGGTTCTTCAAGGACAACGTGCCGCCGGAGACTCGCCGCAAGCTGCAGGAGGGTCGTCATCTTTCCAAGGACGAGATGGTGACCTGGTGGCGTATCCTGAACAAGAAAGGTTGGGGCGTTTCACACTGGCCGAAAGAATATGGCGGCACCGGCTGGAGCTCGGTGCAGGATTTCATCTTCAACGAGGAAC
>JBDTCP010000076.1:0-5725 GCA_039923555.1 Nitrobacter sp. | reverse complement strand
CCGCGCGCGATGGCGCGATCGGCGACGGCGCGGGCCTTGTCGTCGGTCGAAAAAGTGCGGGCGTCGCCGCGGAATATGTTGCGCGGAAACTGGTCGAGCACGATCACGAGCGCCAGCGCGCCGTCGTCGGTCTCTTCCCACGACGCGAGTTGGCCTGCGGCGGCTTGTTGCCACAACTTGAGAAAGCGGCGGCGCACCTCGGCGTCGAACGCGTCGTCCTTCTTGTACCAGCGCTCGCTGCCGGCCTCGCGCCAGACGGCGAGGACGTCGGCGGGTGAGGGAGAATCCGGTGGAGGAAAAATGGAGTGGGACATGACCGCAGAGGTATTCCTTGATCCCTTCAGGGGAAGGTGATCGTTAGGCCGCCGCCTTCTCGTCGCGTAGTTCGCGGCGGAGAATCTTGCCGACATTGGTTTTCGGCAAGGAATCGCGGAATTCGATCTGCCTTGGCACCTTGTAGCTGGTCAATTGCGTGCGCGCGAACGTGATGATGTCTTCGGGCGTGAGGCTCGGGTCTTTCTTCACCACGAATGCCTTCACTGCCTCGCCGGACTTCGTGTCCTTGACGCCGATCACGGCGCATTCCAGCACGCCCGGATGACTCGCGATCACCTCCTCGATCTCGTTCGGATAGACGTTGAAGCCGGAAACCAGGATCATGTCCTTCTTGCGGTCGACGATTCTGGTGGAGCCGTCGGCCGACATCACGCCGATGTCGCCGGTGCGGAAGAAACCATCCGCCGTCATCACCTTCGCGGTCTCGTCCGGCCGGTTCCAGTAGCCCGCCATCACCTGCGGACCCCTGGCGCAGATTTCTCCGGCCTTGCCGAGCGGCAGCTCGTTGCCGTCGTCGTCGCGGATCGAAATGTATGTCGACGGCAGGGGAAGTCCGATCGAGCCCGAGAATTTGTCGGCGTCGGCGGGGTTGCAGGTCAGCGTCGGCGAGGTTTCCGACAGGCCGTAGCCTTCCGACAGCGCGCATCCCGTCACCTTCAGCCATCTCTCCGCCACCACCTTCTGGACCGCCATGCCACCGCCGACCGAAGTCCTGAGTTTCGAGAAGTCGACCCTGTCGAAACCGGGTGCGTTGAGAAGGGCGTTATAGAGCGTGTTCACAGCCGGAAAGCTGTTGACCTGATACTTCATCAATTCCTTGATGAAGTTCGGGATGTCGCGTGGGTTCGGGATCAGTAGATTGACGCCGCCGGCGCGCATCCCCAGCATGAAGCACGCCGTCAGCGCGAAGATGTGATAGAGCGGCAACGCGCAGACGATAAAGAGCTGCTCCACGTGGGGCGGCTTCTTCAGCGCCGGCTGCAGCCAGGCGTCGTTCTGCAACATGTTGGCAACGATGTTGCGATGGAGCAGCGTCGCTCCCTTCGAGACGCCGGTGGTGCCGCCGGTATATTGCAGGAAGGCCACGTCGTCCGACCTGAGCTTCGGTTTTGCGAGCGTCATGCCGCGACCGGCTGCGAGGGTGTCGTTGAACTTGACCGCGCCCGGGATCGACGATGGCGGCACCATTTTCTTGACATGACGAACCACGAAATTGACGATCATGCCCTTGAAGCCGAGCATATCGCCGATGCTGCCGACGATGACGTGCCTGACGCTGGTTTGGCCGATCACTTGCTGCACCGTGTGCGCAAAATTCTCCAGCACGATGATCGCTTCCGCGCCGGAATCCTTGAGTTGGTGCTCAAGCTCGCGCGGCGTGTAGAGCGGGTTGACGTTGACGACGGCATAGCCGGCACGCAGCACGGCCACCGTCGAGATCGGATATTGCAGTACGTTCGGCATCATCAGCGCGACACGCGCGCCTTTTTTCAACCCTCTGCCTTGCAGATAGGCCCCGAGCGCCGACGACATCCCGTCGAGCTCGCGATAGGTGATCGCCTTGTCCATGCAGATGAACGCCTTGCGATCGCGGAATTTGGTGAAACTCTCTTCGAGCAACTCGACCAGCGAGGCGTATTGCGACGTGTCGATGTCGGCGGGCACGCCCGCGGGATATTGCCTGAGCCAGATGCGCTCCATGGGACTCCCCGTGTGATCCTGCCGTTCAAGAGCGGAAGACCTTGTCCGGGAAGTATTGAGCAAGGCGGCCGTCCAAGGCAAGCGGTCGCGCGGTAACGACGCATGAATGGCCGCTGTGGCGCTCGCGGCCTAGGTTCGGGGTGGCGTCTGGTCGCCGGTGTGTTTTGCGTCGCCGGTGGTGGCGTTCTTCGGCTTCGGCTTGCGTTTGGCGCTTGCGGCCGGTTTTGGCTTGGTGGCCGAATCGGCCGCGGCCGGGGACTTGACGTCAGCCCGCTCCGTATCGGCGCCCTTCTTGCCAGCCGCCCTCTTGTTCTCTGCCGTGGGCTTCGCCGCTTTGGGCTTGGTCGTCACCGAGACACGGTGTTTCGACTTCGGGTCGGCATTGGCTTTGGACTTGCTTTCGGAGTTGGATTCGGTTTTGGGCGCGGCGCTGTCGTCGTGTTTGGTGCGGGCGATCTTGCTGCGCTTCTTGCCCTTTGGCGGAGCGTCCCGCACGGCATCGGCTTCGGCGGCGAGGGCGATGGCAGCGCCGGTTCGCGTCGGGCCGGTATAGACGACGATGGGATCGGAGGGCGCCGGCGCCGCCGCGATCATATCCACTGGCCGTAGGGTTGGCGGTTGCAGGCCGGTTGAGAGGAACGACATCACGGCGTCACCGGTGTGCGTCGTGTTGGCGACGGTGTCTTCGTCTTCGTCGCTGGCCGGGCGTTTGCGCTTCGGTCCGCACATTTCATCGTGCAAATTGGGAGGCGCGGCTGCGATCGGTGCCAGCTTGTCGACAGTGCCGAGCGCCGGGCGCAACCATGACAGGTTATTATTGGCGAAGCCGCGTTCAAGCATCTGCGCGGCCCTGACGGCGCGCATTGTCCCCGACGATGTGCCGAGCACCACCGCAATCAGGCGTTTGCCGTTGCGCGTCGCCGACCCGACGAGATTATAGCCGGATGCACAGATAAAGCCGGTCTTGAAACCGTCGGCGCCGGGAAAACGCCCGATCAGTTTGTTGAAGTTATGCGTTACCCTGCGGCCGTAACGGATCGAGGGGATGTGCACGAAATATTCGTATTCGGGCAGATCCTGGATGATCGCGCGCGCAAGGATGGCAAGATCGCGCGCCGAGGTGATCTGGCCGTCGGCGGGAAGGCCATTGGGATTGACGTAGCTCGTCTGCGTCATGCCGAGACGCTGCGCGGTCGCGTTCATTTCAGTTGAAAAGCCGTCGATCGAACCGCCGACGCCTTCGGCGAGCACGACGGCCATGTCGTTCGCTGATTTCACCAGCATCATTTTCAGCGCGTTGTCGACGGTCACCTGCGTGCCCGACCGGAAGCCCATCTTCGAGGGCGACTGCGCTGCCGCGATCGGCGATACCGTGAACAGCGTGTCGAGCGTGATGCGTCCCTGTTTGACCGCCGTCAGGGTGACATAAGCGGTCATCAACTTGGTGAGCGAGGCCGGGTACCAGGGATAGGTGGCGTTCTCGGCCTCCAGCACCTTGCCGGTGTCCGCCTCGATCAGGAGATGCGCTTCGGGGGCATGAGCCGCGCGTAACGGCGCGATCGCGACGATCAATCCGGCCGCGAGGACCATCCAGACCGGCAACGATTTGCGAAACATAGCGAGGAAAAAATGCACGGTCGTTCCGGTCCTTTGAGACCCGCCTTTGGCAAGGAGGCCTGCTTTCGGGTTTCAAGCGTGTCCGGCGCCGTCGGTCGCGGCGGCTCCAACCTATACCGGCTTGGCAAGCCGGAACAGTGGCCCGCCGTCTCATTCCCCGAGGAAAGGGGCCGAATTTCGACGATCACTGAATCCTGACAGAGCCGGTTGCGGGTTGCGATGACGGCTGGCTGGCGCGGGAACTGTCCTGTGTCATGAACTGGGCCCTCGCGAGTTGGGCGAAATGACCGCCCTTCGCCACCAGTTCGTCAAACGTTCCGTTTTCGATCACGCGCCCGTTTTCGAATACCAAAATGCGCGTGGCGTTGCGGATGGTGGACAGCCGATGTGCGATGACAAAGGTGGTGCGCCCTTTCATCACCTCGTCGAGCGCGGCATTGACCTTGGCCTCGGTCACGGCGTCCAATGCGCTGGTGGCCTCGTCGAGAATCAGGATCGGCGGATCCTTCAAAAGCGCGCGCGCGATCGACAGCCGCTGCCGCTCGCCGCCGGACAGCATGCGTCCGCGCTCGCCTGCATGGGCATCGAATTTCTTCTCGCTGCGTTCGATGAACTCCAGCGCCTGGGCGCGGGAGGCTGCGAGCCGTAGCTCCTTCTCGGTGGCATCGGGCTTGCCGACGCGCAGGTTCTCCGCGATCGAGCGGTCGAACAGCAGCGCCTCCTGGAACACAACGCCGATGTTCCGCCGCAGCGCGGTCAGCGTCAGGCCGCGAATGTCCATGCCGTCGATCTTGATGATGCCGGATTGCGGATCGAACGCCCGGTGCAACAAAGCGATGGCGGTGGACTTGCCCGCGCCGGTCGGGCCGACCAGCGCAATGGTTTGGCCTGGCAACGCGACGAACGAGAGGTCCTCCACCGCGGGCCGCTTGCCGTCATAGGAAAACGACACGTCGTTGAATTCGACGAGACCCTGCAATCGCCCGGCGTCGATGGCGTCGGGACGGTCGCGCACGGCGGGAATGGCGTCGAGCACGTTGAAGAACTCCTTGAGCCGCGGCGCCTCCATGAACACGCTGTTGATGAAAGCGACGATCTGCTCGAGCTTCTGGATCAGCAGGGTGGCGAAGCTCACAAACATCACGATTTCGCCGACCGACGTCGAGCCCTGCTGATGCAGCAGAATGCCAACGGCGAAGATTGCGAGGATGGTGAGGGTAGTAGAGGCGCGCGTCATCACGGTGACGACGGCCCACCATGACAGCACCGGCATCTGCGCCGCCAGCAGCTTGTCGACGACAAACCGCAGGCCCTGAACCTCGGCATCGACACGGACGAAGCTCTGCACCAGCGCGACGTTGCCGAGCGCGTCGGAGGCGCGCGCGGACAGATCGCTGAAATGCGCCTCCACCTCGTCCTGCATGTCGAAGGTCCTGCGTACCACCAGCGTCGTCAGCGTCGTGAATACGATGCAGAGCGCGAACAGCAGGATCGCCAGCCGCCAGTTGATGTAGAGCGACAGCGGCAGCAGCACCAGCAGCGACATCATCGCCGCGAAATGCTCGCGGAAAAATCCGAGCCACAACCGCCACAGCGCGTCGGTGCCCTGCAGCATCACCTTCATCAGGCGGCCGGAATGGGTGCCGGTATGATAGGTCAGAGGCAACTGCATGATATGTTCGAAGTAGTCGGTCAGCACCGCCTGGCGCTGACGATGCGCGAGGCGATCGGCGTTCAGCGCCACGATCACGCCGCAGACGATGGTGAACAGGCCGAAGGCCGCCCATGCCGCCAGCAGCGGCCACGGCGATGTCGAAGTCGTCCCGAACGGGCCCGCGGCGGGATTGCCGGAGAGGACGTCGACGATGCGGCCGACCAGCACCGGTTCGGCGAACTGCGCGCCCGCCAGCAGCAGATTGGCCACCGCGAGAATCCAGCCAAGTCGCGCTTCCTTGCCGAGCAATTCGAGAACGCGCGTATAAAGGCTCAACATCGACATCGGAAAATGCTCATGCGGATCGCAACGGCAGCGTCCGGCGGACGCGAGAGGCGACGGTATTCTAAGCAGGGA
>JBDTCP010000075.1:0-6298 GCA_039923555.1 Nitrobacter sp. | reverse complement strand
GCGCTGACGTCGATCCCTTCGTGCCGCAGGCTTCATTGCGGCTGCGTATCTTGTGGACGCTATGGCGGGCATCACGCACGACGACGTTTCGTGCCTGAACAAGATCAGGACGGCAGCGCCTCGTCGGTTGACTCGAAATTGAAGCGGTCGCGCAGGTTTTTCCGGCTCTCGAGGATGCCGCGAAAAAATTCGCGGTCCGCAGGGCTTGTGATGAGCGGCTCGATCAAATCGATCTGGTTCATCGCGATGAGCTGGAGAATTTCCATGCGAACCTTGCCATCGACATCGCGCGGCAGGCGCGGCACAATCTGGATGTGTTCCGGCGGCTTTGGATCGCTTGCAGCAGTGAGCGTCGCCCGCAACTGCGATTCCAGCCCGGCTTGATCGGCCTCGACAAAGGCGTAGAGCCCGACCCCGCTGCGGCGATCCGCGAAGGCAACGATGGCCGCGTCGCGTACTGATGGATTTTCCTTGATGCGGGCGATCAGCACGGGGGCATCGTTAACGAGGCGCCGGCCGCCGCCTTCGCGGTCGGTGAAGTTGAACAAGCCGCGTGTGATGGCGTAGTAGACCTTCTTGCCCGTCAGTAGCCAGGTGCGCGCAATAACGGACTTGCGCGCAAGCATCTTGCGCTCGCGCGGCGTCAGTGCATCCGGCGCGTAGGTGCGCTTGTGCTTAAGGAGATGCCGCAGGTCCTCGTAGGCCGCGATACGAAACAGCCGTGAACGCCGCTTGAAGCACGCAGCGAGTTGGAAGTCAGTCAGGTAGGCGCGGCCATCACTGCCGCGCAGCCAGTTCTGTTCCTTGGCCAGATCGTTGTGGCAGATGCCGGCGCGATGCAGCTTGCGCAGCGCGGCCTTGGCGGACTGGAAGTAAGCGCGGTCGCCGTGAGGCTTGGCGAGATGCAGCGCCACGCCGTCGATGAAGCTGCGCACCAATGCCTGCCGTCCGGCCCATAGCAATTGCGGCCCGACGGCAAGGCCCCCGGCGTGTTGCAAAGCGCGGCGTTCGCGCGCGAACAGATGACGCGCGAGACCATAAGACCACCACGGCACCCGATCGAGCCGTCGCAACACCGCATCAACCTCGCCCGAGGTTGTCCGAAAACGTCCGCGCTCCACGGTCGAAAACACGTCGCGTTTCAGCAGCACGCCTTCGGTCCATGTCGTGGACAGGAATGCAGTGTCCTGTTTCGGAAGGGGCATGAACGATCCTGGACGGTGGGGTGTTGAACTTATGCCGCCACGGCAAGCTGAAGCGCGTCTGCGATCCAGCGGTCGAGGTCTGCCAGCGCGCGCGCACTGATCGCCTGTTTTCGCACGATCGTCTTCTCGTTGCCGCGCAGCCGCGTGCCGTCCGGCTTCTTCGTTGGCGGATTGGCGAGCGGCGGGAACAATCCGAAATTGACGTTCATCGGCTGGAACGAGCGTGGTCCGGCGTCGATGGTCTCGATGTGGCCGCCGGTGATATGGCCGAGCAGCGCGCCGAGCGCCGTGGTCGGCGGCGGAGCGGCCAGAGTGTTCGCCCGCGCATCGGAAGCGGCATAGAGGCCGGCGATCAGGCCGATGGCGGCGGATTCGACGTAGCCTTCGCAGCCTGTCATCTGTCCCGCGAAGCGCAGCCGCGGCTCGGCGCGCAGCCGTAGCTGGCTGTCGAGCAGCTTTGGCGAATTCAAAAACGTGTTGCGATGCAGGCCGCCCAGGCGGGCAAACTCGGCGCTCTCAAGGCCGGGAATAGTGCGGAAGATACGGATCTGTGCGCCGTGCTTCATCTTGGTCTGGAAACCCACGATGTTGTAAAGCGTGCCGAGCCTGTTGTCCTGACGCAACTGCACGATGGCGTAGGGCTTCACCGTAGGATCGTGCGGATTGGTCAGGCCGACCGGCTTCATCGGCCCGTGGCGCAGGGTCTCGCGGCCACGTTCCGCCATGACCTCGATCGGCAGGCAACCGTCGAAGTAGGGGGTATCTGTCTCCCAGTCTTTGAAATCGACCTTTTCGCCCTTCAGCAGCGCGTCCACGAAGGCGTGATACTGCGCTTCGGTCATCGGGCAATTGATGTAGTCGGCGCCGGTGCCGCCGGGACCAACCTTGTCGTAACGTGACTGGAACCAGGCCTTCGACATGTCGATGGAGTCGCGATGGACGATCGGCGCGATCGCGTCGAAAAACGCCAGCGCGGATTCGTCGGTCAATGCGCGGATTGCGGCGGCGAGGGGAGCCGAGGTGAGCGGACCCGTGGCGACGATCACGTTGCACCAATCAGCCGGCGGCAGGCCATCGACTTCGGCGCGGCTGACTTCGATCAATGGATGATCGACAAGTGCCTTGGTCACCGCCGCTGAAAAACCGTCACGGTCCACCGCGAGTGCGCCGCCGGCGGGTACCTGATTGGCGTCGGCGCTGCGCATGATCAGCGATCCCAGTCGGCGCATCTCGGCGTGTAACAGTCCGACTGCATTGTTGGCGGCGTCATCGGAGCGGAACGAGTTCGAGCAGACAAGTTCGGCGAGACCGTCGGTCTGGTGCGCCTCGGTCATCCGGTGTGGACGCATTTCGTGCAACACCACCTGAACGCCCTGTCGCGCGACCTGCCAGGCGGCTTCGGAGCCGGCGAGGCCGGCGCCGACAATATGGACGGCGGCACGGGAAGATTCGATCTGTGTCATGGGGTGAAGGGGTAGCGCGTTTTCCGGCCAAGGGGAATCGCGTTTTGCTTTGCGCAATAGTTCGGGAGTTCGCCGCGCGTCCAAAATAAATATTTGTTAAGTTAAATCATAGGTTTGCTGGTCATTTTGATCTCAAATTGTTATCAAGTTGGTTGCAAGCATCATGCCTGCGATCGAGCCTTGGTGGTCGGACGGCCGCAAAACTCCGGCTTCAACTGGGCCAGACGACCCCTGTGAAGCCGGAGCGCCAATTTACGGTCCGGACCGACGAGCGGAGCCCATAAGCATACTATTCGGCGCTGCGTCGTCCCCGTCTCTGAAAGAGTACAGACGGGAAATCGGCGGCGTAGCGCCGTACCTTGGGCCTTTCGGGAGGCTCGTGCGATGTCGGCAGCGGGAGGGGTTCGACCGCCTTGCGATAGAGATGCCACGTCGCATGGCCGAGCAACGGCATCACAATCGTGAGGCCGAGGAAGAAGGGGAGCGACCCCAGCACTAGCAGGACGGCGACGATCAAGCCCCACGCCGCCACTGCAACGGGATTTTTAGCGACCACGCGCAATGACGTCAGCATGGCATCGATCATGCCGGCGTGCCGGTCGAGCATCAGCGGGAACGACACGATGCTGATGCACAACGCGACGGTTGCGAACAGGAATCCTACGCCGCAGCCGATCACGATCAGGCTCCAGCCCTCGGGCGTGGTGAGAACCCGCGTGACGAAATCGGGAATTACGGACGCAGGTGCGTTGCCGAAGATGGACACATAGATCGCGTGCGCCGTTGCCAGCCACACGACGAAAATGACAAGCAACAATGCGCCAAATCCAAGCATCGATCCGAACGACGGTGACCGCAGCACAGCGACCGCGTGCCAGGCGGACGCCTCCTGGCCGAGTTCGCGCCGATAGCTCAGTTCATAAAGTCCCAGCGCTGCAAACGGCCCGATTAGGGCAAAGCCCGCGGCGAGCGGAAACAGCATCGGCAAAACCGAATAGCCGTGCACAAGCCGCGCCAGCACGATGCCGACGACAGGATAGATCACGCAAAGGACGATAGCGTGGGTCGGCACCGCCTTGAAATCTTCCCAGCCCAGCCGCAGCGCATCGTAAAGGTCGGAGAAGTCGATGCGTCGGATCACGACTTCGTTCGCGCCGTCCGTTGTTTCTGGCAAGTCTGACGTAATGCCGACAGGAAAAGAGGTGGCCATGTTCGTTGTCTCCTTTCGCGGTGACGAATTCCTCGGGCCGTCAGACGGCACAAGTTCGTCCCTTCGGAAACGATCACGATCAAGCCAGACGCGAGAGCAAGGGAAACTGGTCTTGCCGCGACCTGTATTTTGCGAGTCTAATCCCGATCCTTGAATTTCGTCGCTCACAGTTCAGTGATTTTATGCGGCGATAGGTGGAGAACAGGGCGTCGCTGCCTTCGATTGCATTTGAACGAACGTGTGCGGTTCGCTGCACAAAATGCGACATTGTGATGTCGCCTTCGCGGGTAGGCTGAAAAGCTTTGCTAGCGGGCTCTCATCCCGGCATTGGCAAGCCGCAACGAGGCGGCTACTCTTCGGCAACCTTGCGGAGACAGATGCGAAGATATCTGCTGCGGGATCGGTCCAGTTTTGAAGTTATTTGGGAGCGGCACAATGAGCATATTTGGAAAGATCATGGGCGCCATCTTCGGTACGCACGCAGAAGCAACAACACCGGCACCTGAAGCAGGCGGTGGCACCGCTCCTTCCTCGGGCACCACGGCATCCGGCACTGCGGCCGCGGGAAGCGTTGACGTCGCGGCCATTCTCGATAAGGCCGTTACTGCCAAGAAGGAAAAGCTGCAATGGCGGACGTCGATCGTGGATCTGATGAAGGCGCTCGATGTCGATTCCACTCTCAGCGCCCGCAAGGAGCTGGCAAAGGATTTGAAATATCCTGGCGACATGAACGACTCCGCGGCGATGAACATCTGGTTGCACAAGGAGATGATGGCTCAGCTCGCAGCCAATGGCGGCAAGCTGCCGCCCGACATGAAGCACTGATGCGATAGTCGCGAAGCGCAAGGACCTCCATGCACGTACTCGATCGCAGAACCATTCTCGCAACCGGCGCGGCCGCGCTTGCAGGCGCCGTCGCGGAAGCCCCTCCTGCCGCGGCGCAGGCCGATCCGACGCCGATCTTTCCGCATGAGTTGATCACGATTCCGATCGCAGGCGAGAACGGGGTGTTTCCGGTGCGTCGCATCTATTGCATCGGCCGTAACTACGCGGCGCACGCGATCGAGCGCGGCTCCGATCCCAACCGCGAGCCGCCGTTCTTCTTCCAGAAACCGACAGACGCGATCCAGAACGTGCCGACCGGCCAGGTTGCGGACCATCCTTATCCGTCGCTGACCAAGAACTATCACCACGAGGTGGAACTGGTCGCAGCATTGAAGTCTGGCGGCAGCAACATTCCCGCCGACAAGGCGCTCGACCATGTCTACGGCTATGCGCTCGGCCTCGACATGACCCGCCGCGATTTGCAGAACGCAATGGCTGCGATGAAAAAGCCATGGGAGATCGGCAAAAGCTTTGATCACGCTGCGGTGCTCGGTCCGATCCATCCGGCGAGCAAGACCGGCCATTTCACCAAGGGTGCAATCTCGCTTTCGGTCAATGGCACCGTCCGGCAGAACTCCGATCTCAGCAAGATGATCTGGAGCGTGGCCGAACAGATCGCGCAGCTCTCCGAAGCCTTCGAACTCAAGGCCGGCGATATCATTTATTCCGGGACGCCGGAAAATGTCGGTCCTGTGGTCAAGGGCGACGTGTTGCTGTGCAAGCTTGACGGCCTGCCGGACATGTCGATCAAGATCGTCTGAGGCATCAGTCATTGCTCGTGCCTGGCGTACCCTGCCGCGCGGGTCGACAAGGTTTCATCCGACCAAATCTGCGTCTTCCGGGTGCTTGTCGAGGTAATCGACGACGAAGCCGCAACCGGCCACGAGTTTCAATCCATCGGCGCGGATGATCTGCAGCGCACCCTTGATGAGTTCCGATGCAATGCCGCGGCCACGCAGCGCGCGCGGCGTTTCGGTGTGGGTGATGATGACCTTGCCCGGCGCGAGACGATAGTTTGCGAAGGCGACGCCGCCTTCGGCTTCCAGTTCAAAACGGCTCAGGGCTTTGTTGTCGTAGACGGCGGTCATATCTGCGCTCGGGGCCCCTCCGGGCTCACAGCCTCAGTTTGTCATGAGCCGCGTCTCCTCACAAATTCGACCTCAGCAGATCGGCGTAATCCGGGTGCTCGGCGATCCAGCCTTTTATGAACTCACACTCGGCGCGGGCCCTGAATAAATCAGCGCGTACCTGATCCAGCGCGCCCTTCACAAGTTGTGAGCCGATGTCCTTGCCTTCGGGCCCGGGCGGCACTTGGGTATGGGTGAAGACGATGACCCCGTCCATAAATCTGTAGTAGGCCACAGCGATCTGCCCGTCGACTTCGAGTTCGTAGCGATGTTTTTCCATGTTGTTGACGACGTGGGGCATTCGCAAGCCTTTATATTTCTACACTGCAGGCAGCATTAAGCGTTTTGGCGAGCCGGTCAACCTGCCGTGGATCGACCCCGGCTCGCCGGTGGGCGCTGCACGGCAGC